>JACDGC010000273.1 GCA_013815535.1 Ktedonobacterales bacterium | reverse complement strand
CGTCAGGGGCATCCACAAACAACGTTTCACGAATCCAGGTGACGGCTTCTTCCGTGGCCGCAAAAACGCCGCCTGGATGGGTATGCAAGATGCGTGACCGCATTTCGAGATAGACTCCTGGGCGATGCTCATTCCCCTTCTGTACTTTGATGGTCCACGTATCGGCCTTGTTGATAAGGATGCCGAAGCCATTCGCCCCAGTGGGATACACTTGGGCATCGAGCCACGGCGAACAATAGGCCGCGTTGCGATCTGTACGGGCTTTGCGGGCTTGATACTGCTCTTCCATCAGGCGTTCATAGATCGCCTCGCTCACTTCCGTGTCAAAGCTCAGGTAGGCATTATCGACCCCATAGAGGAGAATATGGAAATCTTCTGGTATGCTGGGGGGGTATGACGTCGGTTCAGTGGTTGAAACAGTGGTGCTGTCGCTCATGAGCTTGCCTCGCTTTTATGTAAGTATTCTTGGGGGGCGTGTTACCCAGTTCGCCCCCAGGGCGGGAAACGGCGCGCATCCGAAATGCTGGGTCATGGCTGCCGCGCTGATCGCGCGGCCCCATGCAGCACCCGCTCCCCTTGGTCGCGGGCGCGAACCGCGCGCCGTTCCCCGCCTAGTCTTGTTGCTTCGTTTGTTTGTCGCGTTTCGCTTTGTTCGCTTGTGGTGTCGTTCGCTTGGGTTTGGGTGGTCGCGGCGGAATGGGCATGCGGCGAATGTCCTCAGGGATGTAGAGTGCGGCCGCATGAATCATCCAGGCCAAGGCTTTTTGGTCCTCAAGCAGCGCCTGGTCATAGCCGGATTGTTTGCCCTCAATCTTGCGGCGGAGGCTGTAGTCATGGTCCCGATACATTCGATTGATGAGCCGTTTGACCGCCAGGGCATACACTACGCCGCCCGCGCGGGAGAGCGAGAGGTAATATTTGACCAACTCATCAGGTGCCTCAACATACTGCAACACGTCGATCGCGGGCTCTAAGGACTGTTTCTTGGCGTCATCACTCATGTGCTTGTCCCCTTCCATTCATTCGCTAAGGCCATCGCTTGCGGCAGCTGGCCCGCCTGATGCCACAGCAGCCAATCAAAGGTGTGATGCAGCGGGCCACTGTTGGCCCCACAGTTGGTCGAGAGGCACCGCCAGGACCACCCATGTAACCGATCGCGTACGACATACAGGGAGGGTGTCCCTGGGGTGCCGTCATACTGGACCGAGGTGTCGTCATGCCAGGGACACCAGCCTATATACCCCTTGCCTGCCTCACGTAGCCCCACCTCTGGGCGGGTCTTGGCCACCACCTCACGCAGATCCAATTGCTCATTGACCCAGGCGATGAGTCCCGTTGTCGTTGACCGCGAGGCGCGAGGAAATACCGGAGGGTCGGGGGCAATCGCCATCTCCAGCTGCGCCACAGCGGCATGGAGGAAGGTGAGCGAATTGCGATGTTGGCCCAGGATCCACGCTAAGCCCGAGGCGGCATCAGGGCCATGCACCGGACGGCCCTGCACATCCAGGAAGGGATAGCGCTGCTGCGTCAGTTGGTGGATGCCCAGCGGCAGCCGCACCGGATGGGCCAATCCCTTGAGTCCTAGCCCCTTGTCCTTATCGGGGTAAATCTCGCAGGTGAAGCCCACGACCCGTAGCGCCAGTTGGGCGAGATGCCGCAGGAATGCGGCAGGCACCGAATCCGCGGTCAGCAGCCAGAGATGGCCACCCCGCCGCGAGGCTTCGCGCAGCGTTACCACCCCGAGAAAAGCGAGGCGGTCTTGCAGCTGGTCGAGACGGGCTAAACCGTCTGGGCCATCATGGTCGAAACAGAGCCACTGGGTGAAGCCGTGAATGTCCATGGCGTCGCATGCAAGGGTGTGGTGGCCGAGCAAATGCCCGGTCACCAGTTCTTCGGTTACCCGTTGATAGCGCCGCGTGTAGCGCCCATCGGGGGTTTGGAGACAATAGGTATCATGGCGATTGAGGAAGCGGGCCATGTACCCTTGCACGTCGTTCATTCGCGTGCCTCAGTGCCCAGCGCCCACTGTTCGACTGCCTCCGCCTTTTTCCGGGTGAAGCGCATCCGCCCCGGCGACGGCACCGCTGTTTGCTCTTCCTCGTCGTCCTCGTCCGCTTCATCCGCCGCCGCGGGAGGATCGGCGACCGGGACGGGAGCCACCGGAAGGACAGTTCCCCCCTCAAGGGCAGCGAGCAGCGCCTCTTGTTGTTTGGCCTGGTCGGGCGTCGAGAGCACCTGGCGGGCTTTGACCACATTGCGCCCACCCTGCGCGATGAGGCCGCGATAATGCTCATTGGACTTGTGGACCATCTCGGCTTGCAGATGGTCATCCTCTTCCGCCGCCTGTTCCGCTGCCGTCCTCTTGCGCTCGCCCACAATCGCGGCGAGGAACAAGATCAGCGAGTACATGATGGCGTGGAAGTAATACTTCTCCGGCTTGGGCAGTTCGGGGATGCCTGCTAGGTGCAGATCCGGCCAGATGGCGGCATTGAGGAGCGCCAGCGAGTAGATGTTGTACAGCGAGATCGCCGCCAGGGTCAGCACATGGCTCGGGATTTCCAAACGGGGGAACTGGGCACGCACCTCCTTGGAACGTCCCATGAGCTCCTTGAGTTGGCGCACAATGTGCAGCTCGAAGAGCGAGAAGGCGGTCATCGACAGAACCGCCGAGAAGATGAGATAGCGTGCCCGCCAGTCCGAGTTGGGCAGAATCACCCCGGCGGAGTTGTAGAAGAGTTGCGCGAGGCCTGTATTGAAGACCAGCGCAAAGATGATCACATTGAGGCGGGTGAAGCGCTGGCCGAGGCCGTAAAATGGATTACAGCCCCGCCGTGCGCGTAGCGTCTGCATGATGGTGAGTTCCTTTCAAAGTGAGGGAGGCAACGAGGAAGGTTGCCCCCCGGATGGGTGGGATTAGGCCGCGTCGGGCTTCTTCCCTTGTGGTTGTTTGGCGGCACGAGCGGCTGCCGCTTTCTGTTTGCGGGCCGTCTTGGTTTGGCGGCGAGCATCGAGAATGGCTTGGCGTTCGGCGGCGCTCATCTCTTCAACTTTGACAGCGGAGAAAGAGGCCATCGCCCAGGTGCGGTTGCCCTTGGTCCCCTTGGTCTGCCGGAAATTGTCGGCGGTGACGACCACCCAGCTCTCTTCGAGTTCCCATTTATCGAAGACCTTGAGGGCGGGCAGATCAGGGATGCGGTCGGGGGAGAGGTCACAGCGGACCATCTCGGCGACGCCGGGGATATCGAGCATCAGCTGATAGCGCGCGACCATTTCGGTGGTCGCCTCGGGGGTGCCTTCGTTGACCGTGCGCTCGTAGGAGCTATCTTCGAAGCTATCAACGCGACCGCGAATCGTGAAATACATGGCAGTTTCTTCTTTCTGGTGTAGGCTCACAGAGGAGCCAGAGTGCGAGCAGTTAGGGATACTCAGCCCATAGGGCACCGGCTTATGCCTGGGGAGTGGTGAACAATGCCAGTCGCTCAGCGGCGGCATCATAGGCCCGGAAGGCGAGCAGATAGGTGTCGTAGAGGCGATCAATCTGCTTTTGCGGATAGCCGCGCGATTCGGCCACCGCCAGGTCACGCCAACAGGATTCCATCTGGTAGCGCAGATCCTCGACAAACGCCGTATCGACGAGCAGCGGCACGGACACCGCAGGGAGTACCTCAGAACGAGAATGGGTCATGGCTTGACCTCCTGGGATAGACTGAAAACAGGACAGACCAATGCCCGAAGCAAAGGGATGTCCTTTGCCCTTGTGGCACCTGGGCGAGTGAGTGTCCGTCGCCAAACTGAGCACTCACTCGCTATTTGTTTGGTCCTTGGGCGGTCCCCGCGCCTGCTGCGAATGCTTCACAAACTAGCCCCGTTTCTTCTTTTGTGCTGGACGACCGCGCCGATTGACATCAGGGAAGCGCAGGTCAAGGCCATCAATGATGGAAACTGAATCCGCCTTGACCACATCCATCTGCTGCACCGCCTCACAATAGTGGTTCGTCATCGCCAGGGTGGTATGCCCTAGCAGCGATTTGAGCGCGAAGGGATCTCGGTAGCGCATGAGGTACATGCATGCGAAGGTGTGCCGCAGCAAATGGGCATGCAGCCGAGGAACACCCGCGCCTTTCCCAATCCGTTTCAATAGATGCCCAAGCGCGTTGACGCACAGGGGCATGCCCGCCTCCGGTGACATTGCATCAGCTTCATTGGTGACGCCGCGAATCGTCAGAAAGACGTTCTGAATGGACGGCACAGTTGGTTTACGCCAATGGAGGAGATAGAAGCGGAGCGCCTTGGCTGCGCGAGAACCAATCTTGACCGGACGCTCTTTCCGCCCCTTGCCGAAGACCACCGCATACCCCTGGTCGAGATGCACGTCATCCAGCGTCAGCCCGCACAATTCGCCCGCACGCATGCCCGTATCCAACAATGTGAGGAAGATGGCCTGGTCGCGTGCGCCAATTTCGGTGCGCGGATTGAGTGATGTGACAATATCGGCGATTTCCTCAGCAACCAGGATATCTTGCAGCTTCTTAGCGGCCTTGGGAATCTTCAACCGTGCCAAAATTGGCTCAGTTGTGTACCGTTCCTCGCATAGCCACGAGGAAAAGCCCCGCAGCGCCCGCACATACGTCCCTACGGTGTGATCTGAAAGCCGCCTCTCACTCGCTACCATTGTTGGATGTTTCTCATAGGTGCCGCGTTCTTTCAGGTAAAGAATGTAAGCACGCACACTGTCGAGCGTAAAATTTTGCAGGGTGGCTGTAAGTCCCTGCCTTTCGAGCCAGCGGCCATAGTAGGTCACACCATGCCCATACCAATCCGCCAAGCGTTGTGATTTGCCCTCGGCAAGTTTGTTATTTGACATCAGCACCAGCAGCTGCTCGAGTGTCAGGTCCGTTTTCTTCATCTGTTCCCACTTTGTTTTCGGCTTAGCAGCGCGCTTTTGTGGCGTCCGTTCAGCCGATTGATCATCTGTTCTCATGGTACGGTTTCCTCTCTTGAGTTGCAAAAAAGTGTGATGCGGTTGTAACCTACTTGTGACCTGAGTGTGACCTAGATGTGACCTCCGTGTGACCTTGAAAATAGGTCAAATCTGAGGGACTGGGAAAAGTAGGTACGAAAAAACCCGCTTGTAGAGCGGGCTGATAGCATACGTTCAGAGTTAGAAAACCAGGGTGGCTTTTAATCGCAGGGTCGCGGGTTCGAGCCCCGCCGGGCGCACCCCCTAGAAGTGGCTCTACGAGCGGTATCACGCAGTAGAGCTACTTTTCTTTTTCGCCACTTTTAGATGTTTGACCACAATTTTGACCACAATTGACAGCCACAGGAGAGATTCCAGCAATGTCAAAATGGGCACTGACAAATACAAAGTTATGGGCACTATCGACTATATGGCAAACGTTGTTACTGACGTTTTTGAGTGGCATCTTGATTGGCGGCCTCACATTTTTAGGACAAGGAATTCTTTCTGGCAGTTTCAACCAGATTGCGAATTCGGGAGCAGTTTGGGTTACAGTTGCCTTTTTTCTTGTCTCGCTCGCAACAAGGCAACAACTTGCCATTATTGCTGGCACCGCTACCCTTATGGGAGAAGTTATCGGTTATTATGGATTGGCCTTGTTCAAATACGGGCTTCCTGACTCTTATAACTATGTCGTCTTATGGCTCATTGTTGGGGTCATATTCGGTCCGCTTTTTGGCATTGCAGGGATGTGGTGGCGCAGTGCTGATTTTATGCGAAGTATCATTGCAATAGCGATGCTCAGCGCGACTTTCATTGCTGAGGGTATGTATTATCTATCCTACACTATGTACCGCAGGGTATTGGGGGTATCTTTATTGGATTGTTCTTGCTTTTCGTGATGAGTCATTCAAATAGAGAAAGAAGATTCGCCCTCCTTGCGCTCATTCCC
>JACDGC010000272.1 GCA_013815535.1 Ktedonobacterales bacterium | reverse complement strand
CCAAAGCACCAACACGGCATGTGTGCAAGCCAAATTGGGGTTTTACAATCCGACGCAAAATATGCTCACGCGGTGGTTCGCGTTGGAATATGCCCTGTGGTTCAATTTTACCCTGCCCGGCTTGCAATGGGCGGGCTTGAGCTTGCCCCTGGGCGGCACCTCGAACCACTTCCGCACCGCCATTTTGCGGCGCTTAGGGGGCTGGGACCCCTTCAACGTCACGGAAGACTGCGACTTGGGGCTGCGGCTGGCGCAATATCACCTGCGCACCGCCGTGATCGACTCAACGACGTTGGAGGAAGCCAACTCGAACTCGCGGAACTGGATTCGCCAACGGTCTCGCTGGACCAAGGGCTATTTCCAAACCTATCTGGTGCATATGCGCCGTCCGTGGAAGTTCCTGCAACCCAAACGCTGGCGCGAATTCATCTCGCTGCAATTGATCATTGGCGCGTCACCCGCAACCTTTTTCATCAATCCGGTCATGTGGGTGTTGCTCATCCTCTACATCGTCGCGCGGCCCGTCCTGGCACCGCTCTATGCCACACTCTACATCGCGCCGATCTACTATCCCGCGCTCGTGTGCTTGATCTGGGGGAACTTCCTCTATCTCTACGTCTACTTCATCGCCTGTGCCCGGACCCAGCAATATAGCCTGATGTTGGCCGTCCCACTCATCATGTATTACTGGCTGATGATGAGCTTTGCCGCCGTGGTCGCGTTCTATCAGTTGATTTTCAAGCCCCATTTCTGGGAGAAGACGAAACATGGCTTGCACTTGCAGCACAAGGCAAAGGCGCCACCGATCCCGGTTCCCACCGCCCCACCCTTGCAGCAACCACGCATCTCGCGCTAATCTTCGCCGAGCAAAGCTGCTCTGTTCGCGATACACGGTGTTCGTAGGAAGCAGGCTCGATGTCCACGCTTACATTGCCCTTGTTGCGGCGCATCTCGCTGGGGCGCATGCCACGGAGCGTCAAACCGCGCTGGTACCAAGACCCCTGGCTGGTGGCCCTGATCGTGACGACGGTGCTCATCAGCATCGCCGCCGACATCATGGCCAGCCATAGCCAGACGATTGCCCTTTATAGCGACGCGCACTCGCATCTGACGGTGGCGCGGCGCGTGCTGGACAATGCGCGACCAGGGCTGGCACAACTGGGCAGCGTCTGGTTGCCGTTGCCGCATATTCTGATGTTGCCGTTCATCTGGAATGATTTTCTGTGGCGCACGGGGCTGGCGGGCACACTCACCGACTTCCCATGTTTCATCGCTGCCGCGCTGGCCATCTTCCTCACCATCCGGCGCTTGACGCACAACAGCCTGGCCAGCTTCATCGGGGCGCACGTTTTTGTGCTGAACCCCAACATTTTGTATCTGCAAAGTACGCCGCTTTCCGAGCCGGTGCTATTCGCCACGCTGGCCATGGCGTCCTATTACTTCGTCGTGTGGGCGCAAGATGGCCGCACCAAATATTTGTTGCTGACGGCGGTGTGGGCGATGCTCGCCACCATCGCGCGCTATGATGGCTGGCCGCTCTTCCTGGCGTTGCTCGTGTTGATGGTCATCATCGATGTGCAGCGAAAGCAGAGCCAGGGGAAAATCATCAACGATGTCGTCCTGTTTGGCATGTTGGGGGGCCTGGGCATCGTCCTCTGGTTCCTCTGGAATCTCGTGTTGTATGGCGACCCCTTATATTTCGCGCATGGTCCCTTTTCATCGGCGCAACAAACCAAGCACTTCATCGCTGAGGGCGTGGTTGCCACCGACCACAATTTGTGGGAATCCATCCGCAGCTTCAGCGTCGTGACGATGGAATCGTTGGGGCCGGTGCTCTTTGTGCTGGGCATCATCGGCGTCGTGGTCTTCATCATCAAACGGCGCTTTACCCCCGAGGTGTTGGCGACGATGACGGTGCTCGTGCCCTTTCCTTTCTACATCCTCGCCTTCTTCCTGGGGCAAGATGTCATGTTCGTGCCCCATGCCAACCATGCCCCCTATGTTTTTTACAATGCCCGCTTTGGGGCCGAGATGGTGGCGCCAGCAGGAGTCTTCATCGGTTTGCTGGTGCATGACCTCTTCGCGCAACGCTGGCGCGCGGGGCAAACACTGTTGTTGGGGACCATGTTGGTGCAACAATTCTTGATCGCCGCTGGCGGGGTGATCACCATCCAAGATGGGCAATATGGCTTGTCGTGCTACGTGGCCCGGCCCATCGCCGCGTATCTCGCCCAGCACTACAATGGTGGGGCGGTCCTGATGGATACGTACCATTCCCTCATCGATGTTTCGGTGGCTGATATGACTTTCAAAAATATCATCTACGAAGGCAATGGGCGCTTGTGGGATCAAGCCCTCGCAGATCCGGAGGATCATGTGGATTGGATCATCACGACCCCTGGCGACTTGATCACCGCCAAAATCGATACCAGCAGTCCGCTCTTTCAGGCACACTATCGGGCCGTCATGCGCGAGGGCGACCAATTGACCCTCTGGCATCTGAATGGCCTCGCGCCGCTGCCCAGCCGTCCGCTGCCAGATGATGTGTTGCAGCCATATCGGCACTGTAGTCAGGTGCCTGTCATCTTTAGTCAGCTTTAGTCGGATGTATCGAGAGGAGCCCATCACCATGCCGTCGTCCTCCACCCGGAGAGCCATCTGGCAGGCAGCCATTCTGTCAGTCGCGGTGCTGGCGGCGGCCCTGACAATTCTCGTGGAAATGACGCCGCCCTCCCCACCTGCGGCCCCCATTGCAGCGCAAGCCACGGCCACCTTGCTGCCACCAGGGATCAAGACGCTCTCGCCGTTGTCCATCCAGGGCACCACCATCGTCGATGCCACGGGCAAGCACGTCACCCTGCTCGGCGTCACGCGCTCATCCTTGGAATATCTCTGTGGGGGTGATGGGCATTATCAACTTGCCGACTTCAAGGCGATTCGCGCATGGGGGGCGAATGTGGTGCGGCTGACCCTCTCCTCAGAGTTTTGGGCGAACCCCCACCAGAGTTGCCCGCCCTACCACGCGACGGTCGAAGCCGCCGTGAGCAATGCCCGCGCGGCAGGACTCTATGTGATTTTGGCAATGCAACAAAACGCACCCGCAGATTTGCCAAACGATGAAATCACCGGGGGTGCCCAATGCCCCTTGCCCGATGCAAGCAAAGATCTGGCATTCTGGCATGACCTGAGCGCACTCTATCGGGATAACGGGGACATCCTCTTCGAGATCCTCAGTGAGCCCCATGCCCCATCACAGGATATCTGGTTCGCGGGCGGGACGGTCACCAGCGATTGTAACAACACCTATCCGCAACCCATCACCTACACGGGGCTGGGGATGGATGCCTTCGCTAGCAAAATCCGAGGATATGCGCCCCATACCATCCTGATCATCAGCGGCAATGGGTATGGCTATGATGTGAGCGGGGTGGGGCAAACCTATCACTTCCATGCCAAGAACCTTTTATTTGCTACCCACGCTTTTGACCATCCCACGGTGCAGCGACCCGATGATTGGGCGCGGGCGTTTGGCGAGGCCGCCGCGACCGAGCCCGTCATCGCGACAGAGTTTGGTGGCTATAATTGCCAGATTGGCTATATATCCCAGGAGATTGCCTACTTTCAAAGTCTGCATATGTCGTGGTTGGCTTGGGGGTGGGGGGCCCGCGCCTGTGACGAACCCTCGCTCATCCGCGACTGGAAGGGCACCCCCATCGCCCCTTATGGGACGTACATTCGCGCACAAATGCTTGCCCAGGCCACGAAAGATGGCTAAGGGCGCGGCAGATACACTGGCCAGTCACAAGGACTGCACAGGCACATGCATGGATGCCGGTTAGCACGCGCGGCTAATGACGCCGCTTTTTGTGGCGCTGACGAGGTCGTAGAACACCCGCTGCAAAGATTTCCTGGTGCCCATAATCTGAGGCAGGTGGCCCATATGCGGCTAGCTATGTTATGCCAATGCTTGGCGCCCGACGCGAGCGGCATCAGACGCCAAGCATTGGTGTAGCCATAAATAAAATAAAGTCTGGCACTCATCCTTTTTGCAGATGTCAACTAGACCCTCCCTCTCTGGGATAAGGAGCGAGATGCAAAATGGCTGACTGCAGAGAAAAGTCCGACACAAATTGTGTACACAACAAGAGCCAGGGATATAATTTTGGGGCTGTAGGTAAAGTCAAGAGGCAGCACGAGCCAAGCAAGCGACTATGAGGCGAAGCATAGCGAGATAGACCCGGGCTTCACTGCTGGTGAGCAGTTCGTCAGAGTTGACCACCAAGCGGCGATTGGTGGAGCGCCACGCGAAGGTGCGTTCGACCACCCACCGACGCGGCAACAGGACGAAGCCGCTGGGGTCAGAGCGCAGCCCAGTGAAACCGAAGCTGGTGGGCATGGTGCCCGCTTGATAGCGCAGCCCGCCATAGGGACTATACAGTTGGCTGGCGGTGACGTTGCCCGCCGTATCCAGCGCCTCGGTGACGCTGGCCAACCCATCCGCCACCAGATACGACAGGGTGCTGCCTACCCGCACCGCCAGGCGGCGTTGGCCGACATAGTAATACTTGGTCGTGGTGGTGGTACCGCCCGTGGTGGCGATCTCCTCCAACTGCCCCAGGAAGACTGTCGTGGGGGTCGTGGCACCGTTGGTGGCTTGCAGCCAGACCCGGTCGCCATCGCCGTTGTAGCCATTAGCGGTGTACTGGGTCGCCCCCGTCGGCGCGTTCGCCCAGGCGACCATGCGGCGTTCGGCGTCGAAGGTCAGCGTCTGGCCAGTGGGGCTGCCCCCGCTGCATGTTCCATGTCTTTATATTCTAAAAAATGATAGTAAAATTATTTTAATAAGAGAGTCGATTCGATTATTTTACCGTGTTTAGTAATGTAACTTACCGATTCTTTTATAAATCTATCGCTCAATTCTGAGACTATAATCAAATGGGGATTTCCGTAGAAAAATAATTGACTGCCTTCTACAATAAACTCGCCATCCAGATTTTTCATAATGTCAGGTGTAATAAAAGTGCACCATCGTTGATGTCCATCATTAAAAGTTATAGTAACATCAATAGCATTACTACTCATATATTCTGGCTCATCGAACTGAATATCTACAATATGTGGTACTAGGACGGAAGCAGCATCAAAACAATAAGTTGGATACCAACGACTTTTATTTTTATCATCTTTAATTTTATACTGCCTCTTATTATTATCAAAAAAAGTAAATTGATATATCTTTCCGTAGGTCAGAGAGCCAGAGTAGACGCCTTCATTGATGCATACTACTTGGTCTGTCTCAGTTAGTGTAGGATGCTCCATCTTAAGTTACACTCCATTCAATTATTCTTGGATCTTACGTGAGGCCCTTGCAAAAATTTGCCCGGTTCAGATGCTGATAAATTCCTGGTTAATTTTTTTAAGAATTAACCAGGAATGCTCGTTCTATGAGCATTGTCCCAAACTAGATAAGCTACCGTTTCTATGCTCAAACGTAGTGGGAAGCTTAATCAAGAGCATTGGGCGCATCGTAATTATAGAGCTAGCCTACCTCTTTTTCAACTCCTTCCCTATCAGCAAGAAAATAAGTCTAAGAGAAAACCCTTAACGTACAACCTTGAAAGGTTCTCCCTTAGACATGAAAGTAACTTTTACTGGTACAACTCTGTAACTATCCTGAATACCTTATTTTCGAGTGGCTTGTTTGCCTTCGCGAGTATCTCCATCGTACCGTCGTCAGCGATCCTAAAAACAACCCTAGAGCCGCGATCTCCGCGAAGGTATTGAATCCCTTTGAAAAGAGACTTGTATAGTGACCCAGATTGTCAAGACAACAAAAAGGGGGTTACTAAGGGACTGCTCCCTTCCTTCTTGTTGGCAAAATAGACGGTTGCGGGTGTTTGGTAGTTGAGGGATTGATGCAATCGCTGGTG
>JACDGC010000271.1 GCA_013815535.1 Ktedonobacterales bacterium | reverse complement strand
GCCCGAACCAGCACTCGCAGGCGCGCCCGACGAACCACGGGCGGGCGTGGTGGCCAGCCGTTCGTGGTCGATCCAGTCATACGCGCCGCTGAGGGCATGCTCGCACCACGTCGAATAGTCTTTCGGTGACAGGCCAGTGGTTTCGAAGTGGTCCAGGCGGCGCATCGTCAGCATCAGCCACTCTTCGCCTTGGTCCACCATGCGGTCCAGCAGGTCCACATTGGCGACGCCGTCGCGCTGCAAGCGCTCGATGGCGTTCAGTTCGGCGGGCGAGGGACGGAAAGAGGCCTCGTGGGCGTCGTTCTCGCGCAGTTCGGCGCGCAGACCCGCGATGGTTTCATCCAGTTCGCGGGTGACGCGCTCCACATACCAGGCCATGTAGCTATCAGAGACCTGCTGCATGGCATCCAGGGGAATCTGCGAATAGAGTTGGGTTATCTTGGTGGGATCAGTACTCATCGTTCATCCTCGTCACTGCTCGGAAATGGCGGCGGGTAGCCCGTCAGGATTGTGAGCGGTAGCGCTGCCACCACTCACCAGTGGTGGCCCCTTCGGGGGCGGGCGCATCGGGTGCCGGTGCCAGGGGGGCCGTGGGTGCGGCGGTTCCCGGGTGCGGGTCACGCGACTGGGCTTGCGCGAGCGCGCGCATGGCATCGATGGGGTCGGCAGGCGTCTGGGCGGCCTGAGCGTTGAGCTGCGCGAGGATGGCGGCATCGGGCGCGGCGGTCAAGGCTGGCTGGGCAGAGGCCTGGCTGCTGGGAACGCCGGACGAAGGAGCAGGGGCAGCCTGGGGCGCACCAGTCATCCTTGCCGGCTGAGGTTGGTGTGGGTCTGCATCTGCCGCGCCAGCGACCGAGGCAATGCGCCCACCGGGGGCACGGCCCAAGGTGCCGCCGCGCCCCGTGTAGTCAAGCAGCGCACGGACGAGGGGATTATTCGTATCTGGCAGGGTGGTGGGGTGCGAAGGTGCCATGCGCTGCACGCGTTCGCGCTCTTGCTCATGCGTGGCGATCTGTTCGCGCAGGCGGCGTCCCACTTCTTGATGATGCAACCACTGTTTGTACTTGCCCATGTGGCCCTCTCTTGATCCGGTTCGTGATTTCGTGTCTTCATCTCGCCGTGTGGGGGGGATGGCTGTCACGACGAAGGAAGTGTGCCCGTGCCGTTGCTGGCGACGGGGGGCCATCAGCCATCTGAATCGAGCGATCAATCAAATCACTTTCACCAGACGGCAAGCCCGCCTTAGATGGCGTCTATGATACACCTTCTCTCCAACACATGCAAGAGGATGCCAGATCAATAGGAAGATTGTGGGACACAGAGGCGCCAACATCAGCAACAGGCGCAAATCCGCGCGCTATTGGTCCACAGGCTATGCCTCGGTCGGCCACAACGCTTCCACGACGGCAAGATCGTCGGGCGTCGTGACCTTGATGTTGGTGTATGCACCCGTGAAGACCCGCACACGGTGGCCCAGCGACTCGACCAGCAACGCATCATCCGCGGCATCCAGCGCTGGGTCAGCCGCGTGGTGGGCCGCCAGGATGAGCACGCGGTCAAAGACCTGCGGCGTCTGAACGGCATAGAGGGCGGCCCGGTCAGGGGTTTCGACCACCAACCCAGCGGCATCGACGCGCTTGATGGTGTCTTTCACGGGAATGACAGCAGTGGCCGCCCCCGTCGCGGCGACGGCGCGCAACCCCATCAGAATGAGGGCCTCGGTCACAAGCGGTCGCGCGCCGTCATGGATCAACGCGATGGCGCAGTCCTCTGGCAAGGCGGCCAGACCGCGCAGCACCGAATCGCGGCGGCGCGCCCCCCCCACCACAACCACATGCGGTTTGCCGAGCGACTGGGCCGCGAGGAGCGCGCAAGCATCATCTAACCGATCCGCCGCGACCACCAGGACGATCACCCCAATGTGGGGCGACCGCGCAAACACCGCGATGGTGTGGGCCAGCAAGGGTTGGCCACGCACGGTTGCCCAGAGCTTATCGACGCCAACCATGCGGCGGCTCGCCCCCGCTGCCACGATGACAGCCCCCACCGTGGGGAATGTTTCCATGGACTCCCCCGCCATAGGTCATGGCTCCTAGCGCAGACATGCTGAGGGGGCGCGAGTGATCGCGCCCCCAATGCTACATCAGCCGTGTGATTACGAGGTGCGGCGCATCGCCCCACTCGCGGCCTTAGGATGTGCAAAGATCATCCGGCCAGCAGCGGTCTGCAACACACGCGTCACGGTGACTTCGAGTTCGGCATTCATATAGCTCTTGCCATTCTCGACGACGATCATCGTGCCATCATCCAGATAGCCGACGCCCTGCCCCATCTCTTTGCCCTCTTGGATGATCTTGACGAACATATCCTCGCCAGGCAACAGGGCAGGCTTGACGGCGTTGGCCAACTCATTGATGTTGAGCACTTTCACGCCTTGCAATTCCGCCACTTTGTTGAGATTGAAATCATTGGTAATGATCGGCGCATGGATGAGCTTCGCCATCTTCACCAGTTTGGCATCGACCTCATGGACGGTCTCGAAATCCGTGTCGGTGACCTCCACTGGGATGGTCGATTCGTTCTTGAGGCGTTGGAGGATGTCGAGGCCACGGCGACCACGATTGCGCCGCAACGTATCCGCAGAATCAGCGATGCGCTGCAATTCCTCCAGGACGAAACGGGGGACGACCAACGTGCCCATGATGAACCCCGTGCCACTGATTTCCGCGATGCGGCCATCAATGATGGCGCTGGTGTCAAGCAGCACTTTTTCTTGTTGCTTCTCGGCGACGGCGGCCTTGCCGCGCTTGCCACGAGCAGGGCGCTCGTCGCCAGCCTCGCCCTCGTCGCCCTCGAGTTGCTCACGATTTTGACGGCGATGAAAGACATTGCTAAACGCGCGCGACATGTCTTCGCGCTTCAAAACGGTGACGGCAACGCCGAGATAGCCAAAAAGGATCGCCGACAGCACCGGCAACCATTGGTTGAGCCCGGCGAACTTTATTTGCGACAGTGGAATCGTCAAGAGCAAGGCGATCAAGAGACCGACGATCAAACCACCCGCGGCGGCGACCAAATCTCCAAAACGTGCTTGCCGAATTTGCGTGACGATCCAACTGATGAGTGCGGAAAGAACGGCAAGTGTCACCAACACACCGGCCCCGACGGCGATGCCCCACGGCCAGGAATTCGTGTACCCCAACAAGGGTGGCAATGTGCCTGGTTTCACTAATGTTGCAGTGGCGACGCCCGCAACAACCGCGGCGCCGACCCCGACGACTTCTAAGATGCGCTTTGCCATGATAGCCTCCCCATCTACGAATCTGCGTCTCATTTTCCCTTGGGAGCAAATTCGCCTCGGCGTCTGGGAGCCGTTTGCGCTCGGCGGTGACGGCCACAAGAGCCGCTCCAGACGGATAATGTGCATGCGAATCGATCTCTTCGCATGATGTTGATGAATCTTCCTTACTCAATCAACGCGCGATGTCGATAAAAGTGGGTGATGTTTGGGTGTCGCAACACCCTCTATCTATGTAGTCTACCAGAGTTTCCTACCGAAGGTCAATCCATCGGTTGAGGTGTGCCAGAATGACCGGTTCCTTGTGACAATCGTCACAGAACCAGGCAGCGCCACGGTTAGTCGCTCCTTTCCAGGGCCGCATCCACTGCCTCTGCGACACTGCTGACGCCCATAATTTCACAATCAGGAATGCTATTGCCATGACCCAAATGTGCCAAATTCGCCTTGGGGATAATGCAACGCCGAAAGCCCAGCCGCGCGGCCTCGCGCAACCGGGTCTCAATGCGTGTAACGGCCCGTAATTCGCCGCCGAGGCCCACCTCGCCGACTAGAGCAAGATCATGTCCAATCTGCCGCTCTTTGAAGCTGCTGGCGATGGCGACAGCGATGCCCAAGTCACCCGCTGGCTCACTCAGTTCGATGCCGCCGACAACATTGACATACACATCATGCTGGCCCAGCCGCAACCCCACGCGCTTCGCCAACACCGCCAGCAACATCAAGAGGCGCGTGTGGTCCACCCCTGTGACGGTGCGGCTGGGCGTGCCATAGCTGGTGGCAGAGGCCAGCGCCTGCACCTCCACCAGCAAAGGGCGAGTGCCCTCAAGGCTGACGGTGACGGCAGACCCCGTGGCGCGGTGGGTGCGATCCGCCAGAAAGATGCCGCTGGGGTCAGCGACTTCCACCATCCCCTCGCCGCGCATCTCGAAGATGCCCACCTCATTCGCGCCGAAACGGTTCTTGACGCTGCGCAGCAAACGATAACTATGAAAGCGTTCACCTTCCAGATAGAGCACGGCATCAACGATGTGTTCCAGGGCACGCGGTCCTGCGACGGTGCCATCCTTGGTGACATGGCCGATCAGCAGCACAGGGATCTGCGACGACTTCGCCATGCGCATCAGATGCAGCGTACACTCACGCACCTGGCTGATGGAGCCAGGCACGGAGGCGACATTCGCCGAGGCAATGGTCTGGATGGAATCGACCACGAGCAAGCGTGGGGCCATCGCCAGCGTCGCCGCGATGATGGCATCCAAGTCTGTTTCGGCCAGCAGCGCCACCCGTGCGCCATCGATGCCCATGCGATCCGCGCGCATCTTGATCTGTTGCGGCGACTCTTCGGCTGATAGATACAGGGTGGGTTGATCAGCCGTGCCAACGCGTTCGGCGGCGGAGAGGGTGAGGGTGGATTTGCCTATGCCTGGCTCACCACCGATGAGGGCGATGGAACCAGGAACGATGCCACCCCCCAACACGCGGTCGATCTCACCAAAACCCGTGGGGATGCGGGTGTGGTCGCCCGAGTGCACATCACGCAGCAAGATGGGGGCGGCAGTCATGCCCACTGCACCACGCGCGGCCTTGCCATTCGCCGTGGGGGCCGCGATGACGGTCTCGACGAAGCTATTCCACGCGCCACACTCGGTACACCGTCCCGCATATTTGGGCGATTGGGCATCGCATTGCTGGCAGACATACACCGTTTTCGCCTTCATGGCCATTCCCCCTCCCTTGCCTTCTTACAGTATGAAGCCTGAGCTGCATCCATGAAAAGGGCTGACGTGGTGCCAGCGCGCGAAGCTTGCAGCGAATTTACACTATTACCAAGTTTATTCTGTCATATGCGACCCAAAACCGCAATGTTGCAGGACACTGGCCGAAGATGCCAGCAGGGCATACAATGCAACGCAACGACCACACCACCATCAGGAGCAAGCAGATGCAGCCATTTTTGCGCGATATGGACGTGCCACAGTTGGTGGCGGCATTTACCGCGAACAAGTTGCGCTTCGCCGCGCGGTTGAGCGAACTCCCCGGCGCGACCGCAGGGCAAGCATCCGGTCTCACCTGGGTGGATAGCGGCATCCCATTGGCGACCTTCAACGGTGTGGACCACGCCACGCTCACCGAGGATGAGGCCGCAGCCAGCATCGCGGCGGTCGTGGCGCACTTCCGCAAGCGCGGCCTTCCGTTCCACTGGGGCATCGGCCCCGAAGCGCAGCCAGCGATGCCCGCGCAGTTGATAGCGCATGGCTTCGCCTTCGATGAAACCGAACCAGCCATGGCCGCTGACCTGCACGCGCTGGATGAAACGCTTCCCCCGGTTGCCGACCTCACCATCGTCCCCGTCACCACCGCCGCGCAAGTGACGCAATGGGTGCAGACGTGGGGCTGTGGAGCGCCGCGCTTCATCACCAACCAGTGGCAGACCGTCTATCAGGGGTTGTGGCAACGCATCCCCCCCGCCGAATTCATCCTCTTTCTGGCAATGCGCGGGGACGAACCCGTGGGCACGGTCTACCTTTATTGTCACGCGGGGGTGGCGGCAGTCCACTACGTCGTCACCCCATCAACGTTGCGACGGCAGGGCATTGGTGCCACGCTGACGCGCCACGCCCTCCAACAGGCGCGGGCAGCGGGCTACCA
>JACDGC010000270.1 GCA_013815535.1 Ktedonobacterales bacterium | reverse complement strand
ATAGATTTCATCATAGATCTGATAAGCGCGTGCCTGGGGCGTGACGGTGAAGCTGGCTGACTGCCCTGGTTGTAAGGGCGCTTCGGGCGTCAAACCTTTGATCTCCACGATATGCACATTCACCCCCATGTTGATCAGCGTGATCTTCACGGGCTGGCGAGGGGGCACGGTGATGGCATTGGGGCTGAAATAGTTATCATGAATGGTGATCGTCACCGCGTGTTGGTTGGCGTTCGACAGTTTGATCGTTCCACAAGCAGTCACAGCCAGCAAACAGAGCACCGACACCACAATCTTCCACTTCATCGTTTGTATGATCTTTCTTTCGGGGGCACGCTGACTGCGGGTAGCTCATCTTCGGGCGGGGTATCACCGAGCAGAGAAGCGCCTGCGAATATGAGGGTACCCTAACATCACGCGCCCTGTCAAGTGAATTTTCTGGTAAATATTTCGGCACCCTCTTGACTTTTTCTTTCGCATTAGGGTACCCTCATATCCGAGTGGGTATATCAGATATGAGGGTACCCTAATCTTTGCGGAAACTCAGCACATTCCGCTTGCCACACATTTCGCTGGTGAAATTCAAGACCCAACACCGATTCGTTGAAGGATGGAAGAAGACAATGGCTGGTGAGGTTTCTCTGACCAAAGCTGCGGGGCGACGGGTGGTGCGCCTCGGCTTGATCGCAGCAGCTCTGCTGGTGGGCGCGCTCTTCGTCGTGCAAGGTATCGTCGCATCGGGCAGCCCCGATCCCGTAGCACCGGGTACCTCATCAGGGGTGGCGGTGCTCGACATCGGCGTGTTGGTCTTCCGTGAGGGACTAGAATGCATCCTGGTGCTTTCGGCCATCACTGCCAGCATGATGGGCAAAAATCAATCCTACCAACGCCCCATCGCGGCGGGCGCGGGGGTGGGTTTCCTTGCCACCCTGACGACTTGGTTCATCGCTGTGGGTATCATCAATGATCTGACGCAGAGTCTGCCCGCGCTGGACGTGCAAGCGGGCACTGGCTTGCTCGCCATCATTGTGCTCTTGGTCGTCATGAACTGGTTCTTCCACAAGGTGTACTGGACCGGCTGGATCTCGCTGCAAAATCGCAAAAAACGCAGCTTGCTGCAACGGGCGGATAACGCGGACGAATCGTTGCGCACGGTTTTGCTAGGGATGGGTCTGCTTGGCTTCGCATCATTCTATCGCGAGGGATTCGAGGTCGTGCTCTTTCTGCAAAGCTATCGCCTGAAACTGGGCGGCCTTCCTGTGCTCGAAGGGGTGTTGCTCGGCCTCGTCTTCGCGGCCCTCGTGGCGGTGCTGACCTTCTTTGGGCACCGCCATCTGCCCTACAAACGCATGCTCGTCATCACGGGCGTCTTGCTGGGTGGCGTGTTGCTGATCATGGTTGGCGAACAAGCCTTCGAGATGCAACAAGCTGGCTGGTTGCCCATTACCACCATCGCCGCACTGCACGGCATGCCTGCTTGGTTGGGCGTCTGGCTCTCAGTCTTCCCCACGGTCGAGACGCTGGCCGCTCAAGGGGGAGCCGCTGCCCTGGTCATCGGCTCCTATGCTTTCGCCCGCTACCGCACGGTGACGGCCCCGCGTCGTCGCGGCGAAGCCCCCGCCCAACGACCCGAAGCGCCCCCCACCGTGGCTGCCTCCGCCATCAAGGCGTAGGAGAATGGACGTATGCCGCACAAGCGGAGAGGCATGGATACCAAATTCGCCCATGCTCCTCACCATTGCCGCATCTCCAGAATCCGCATACGTTGATCTTGCGGATTCTGGGCCACACCATCCGTCACAGGGTGCTGCGGCTCTTGCAGGAGCGAAGATGGGCCGCCCCCAAAGGGGGCATTTGGCGCAGATCAGCGGCGATGCCTGTTGACTTTTACCAGAATAACCGTATACTTCTCCATAACGTACTGGCACAATGTTCATACGGATTTCCACCGTATGGGGATATTGTCGTCTCTCTCGCAGGGACCCTCCCCGCCTACCTGAACAAGGATGTCCAGGCGTTCACGCAAGACCCTTGCTTCTCGTCCCTTCTCGCGGAACTTTATCTGCGAGGCAACCCATCGTGCAGCGGCATCGCCGAAACGACGAGGTTTTGTGGCGATGACTGCGAAAGGAATCTGCATGTCTCGGTCTGCGGTTTGGAAATGGGGCGCTTTAAGCGCCATCGTTCTTATGGTGCTGGGCACCGCGTTTGCCTTTCATCCCATTGCCTCGGCTGCGGCACCTGCCGCGAAATCGCCCCAACGTGTGACCATCTCCGGCCACAAAGTGCCGGGACTCAACGGTGCCTCGCAAGCAGCATCTGGCGCGAGCGCCCTTGGCACGCTGAATCTTTCCATTGGTCTCAGCTTGCGGAATCAGGATCAACTGAAAAACTTGATCCTCGCGCAGAATACCCGAGGCTCTGGACTGTATCATCAGTATTTGACGCCCCAGCAATTCACGCAGCGGTTTGGGCCAACCGATGCAACAGTCAGTGCAGTGCGGAGCTTCTTACAAAGCCAAGGCATCACGGTGGATTCCGTCGCCTCGAATCATCTGTTGATCGACGTGCATGGCTCGGCCACCCAGGTGGAAAAAGCCTTTGCCGTCAATCTCGGCCAGTTCCGCTATCAGGGACGCACAGTGTTTGCGCCAACGACCGAGCCGTCGGTGCCCGGAACGTTGGCAGGAACCATCACCGCGATTGCCGGGCTGGATAACGTGGCGGTCTATCATCATCACGCCACGCTCATGCAGCCGCAGGCAGGCAAACCCGCGCAACATCCGTCGCTCGGCCCTGGCGGTGGCTACACCCCCAGCGAACTGCGCACGGCCTATGACATGAATTCGCTGATCAGCAGCGCCAACGGTGCCGGGCAGACCGTCGCCATCTTCGAGCTTGATGGCTACAAAACGACGGATGTCAACACCTATCTGAGTAACTATGGGCTGGGTTCGGCCAATTACTCCAATGTCCTCGTAGATGGCGCGACGAATACGGCGGGCGCGGGGGCCATCGAAGTCGAACTAGATATGGAGGTTGTCTCGGCCATCGCACCAGGCGCGGCCCAGAAGATCTACATCGGTCCCAACACGACCGCAGGCGTCAACGATACGTATAACCGCATCGTCACCGACAACGTCGCCAAAGTCAGCAGCACCAGTTGGGGGCTGTGCGAGGCGTCGTCTGGCACTTCGGAACTCCAATCCCTCAACAACATCTTCACCCAAGCGGCGGCACAGGGTCAGGCGATCTATTCGGCCTCGGGCGACTCGGGCGCGTATGATTGCAACAACACCAGCCTCGCTGTCGATTCTCCCTCCGACGACCCCAACGTCGTCGGCGTGGGTGGCACCAACCTGCAAACGGGGACCGGTGGCACCTATACGAGTGAATCGGTGTGGTCTTGCACCACCTGCACGCAGCGCAGCGCCAAAGGCTCTGGCGGCGGCGGCGGTCTGAGCACCTTCTTCGCGAAGCCAAGCTATCAGACTGGCCCTGGCGTCAGCAATTCCTTCTCGAACGGCAAGCGGCAACTGCCAGACGTCTCGGCGGATGCCGACCCCAATTCCGGCTACTCGATCTACTGCACGGTGACGGCTTCGGGCTGTTCAGCTACTTCTGGCTGGACGTCGGTTGGCGGCACCAGTGCGGCGGCACCGCTGTGGGCCGGGCTTTCGGCGGACGTGAATCAGTATCTCATTGCCCAGAGCAAACCCACGCTGGGTAGTGCGAGTGCGTCACTCTACGCCCTCTTCAACACCGCCCAGACCTTTTCCGCTTACCATGATGTGACCAGTGGCAACAACCTCTTCTATCCTGCCACCAGTGGCTATGATCAAGCCTCGGGTATTGGAACACCCGATGTGTGGAACATTGCCCGCGACCTGGCTGGGGCTTCGGGTGGTGGCAGCCCGCCAACCGTGACGAGCTTCAGCCCGACCTCTGGCGCGGTGGGCACTGGTGTCACCCTCACGGGCACTAATTTCACGGGTGCCACGGCGGTGAAATTCAATGGCACATCGGCCACTTTCACCGTGGTGAGCAGCACGTCCATCTCGGCGACGGTGCCGACGGGCGCGACCACAGGCACGATCAGCGTGACCAACACCGCCGGGACGGGCACGTCAGCGACGAGCTTCACGGTCACCACCACGGGTGGCAGTGGTGTGACGAACCCTGGTTTCGAGACGGGCACGTTCAGTGGCTGGACGGCCTCTGGCGCGGCCACCTCCATCAGCACCACCGCCCATTCCGGCAGCTTTGCTGGTCAGGCGGGTTCGACGGCAGCCACTAATGGTGATAGCAATATCGCCCAGACCTTCACGGTGCCCGCTGGCACGGCAACGCTCTCGTTCTGGTATAAAGTAGTCTGCCCCGACACCGTGACCTATGACTGGGCCACGGCGACGTTGAAAGACAACACGACCAGCACGACCACCACCATGTTGGCAAAGACTTGCACCAATACCGGAGCATGGGTGCAGGTGACGGCCAACGTCACGGCGGGCGATTCGGTGACGCTCACCCTCACCAGCCATGATGACAACTATGCTGGCGACCCCACCTACACGCTCTTTGATGACGTCGCGCTGGGCGCGGCGGTGTCGAATCCGGTGACGAACCCCGGCTTCGAGACGGGCACGTTCAGCGGTTGGACGGTCTCTGGCGCGGCCACCTCCATCAGCTCTTCCGGTCATACCGGCAGCTTTGCTGGTCAGGCAGGTTCAACGGCGGCCACCAATGGCGATAGCAATATAGCCCAGACCTTCACCATTCCCACGGGGTCCAGCCATGTCACCTTCTGGTACAAGGTAGTCTGCCCCGATACCGTGACCTATGACTGGGCCACCGCAACGCTGAAAGACAACACGACCAGCACGACCACGACGGTGCTAGCGAAAACCTGCACCAACAGTGGCACGTGGGTGCAGGTGTCGGCCAGCGCGACCGCTGGGCACTCAGTCACGCTGACCCTCACCAGCCATGACGACAATTACGCGGGCGATCCCACTTACACGCTCTTTGATGACGTGAACGTGAGCTAGCTTGCGACGTTATCGGTTGTGAAAGCAGGCGGGGCAGGATCATTGGAGATCTTGCCCCGCTTGCGACTCATTCAAGCGGGGCAGAGGGGTTTTTGGCGAAATGGGTGCCCTGGTCAACGATTCCGAGCCGGGGTGACAAACATGACGCAGCAGTCAACGCAGCACGATGGACGATCTCCACGGGAAGTTCTGGCATAGAGGGGGATGACAATGTCTGCTTCGGCGCAGGGTTCCACGCTATTTTCTCGGCTGGCGCAACGGCCGCAATGGCTGGTGGTGGTGGTGCTGCTGCTCCTGCTCTTCGCGGGAACGGTGGGATATCTCCTTCATGGTGGTAATGGTGCTGTGGGGGGGGATGCGGCGCTGCCAAGCACGGTGCCCTTGCCCGCCCACCCCACCCTCACGCGCGCTGAGCATTTCGTGGTTGATCAGACGTTCAATTGGTATTATAGCGTGCCAACCATGGACGACGAAACCATCAGTGCTTTTTATCGAACGCAACTCCCGCGCCACGGCTGGCAGTGTGTGATGGCCATGAAATCCCTCAACAGCACGCTCTATGGGAAGCAATTCACGGCCAGCTCGATCTACATCACCGCGTTCAACCATGGCACGAAGCTGCAACTCTATACCGCTGGCGGCGACTATGGTGCCTATCTTCTTGAAGACGATGTCCCCGATGACGCCGTCGCGCTCAAAATCTCCCTCGAACCCGCGCAAGATGCGACGTGCCCAGGCACGCCAACACCGTAAGCACCCTGGGACCACGGCCACATCCCCCCTCAGCACGCTGTGCGTTATCTAACCTTTATAGGTCATGACGCGGCCCCACAAACTCTTCGTGCCCCAGAGGCCCGTGCGCAGGCATTCCAATTGGACGATCTGGCTGTGATCCACAAAGAGAT
>JACDGC010000269.1 GCA_013815535.1 Ktedonobacterales bacterium | reverse complement strand
CCCCAGAATTGCCCTCATTTTAGCGCATCCGGCAAGAAGGCGAAAAGGATGGGCACAGGTGAGCTGGGCTATTCCACCATGTCGGCACGGTCCGGTGGTTGCAAGCGGGCGCGCGCGCGGGGCAGTTGCGCGGCCAGATCGGTCGCGACCAGCCCAGCACGCACATCGGAGCCAAGAGCCGCCACCGCTAAGCGACCGGCGGCACTGTGCAGATATGCCCCGGCAATGGCCGCGTCTTCAGGGGCCATGCCTTGGGCTAGTAAACCCACGATGATCCCCGCCAGCACATCACCCATGCCTGCGGCAGCCATCGCGGGGTTCGGCGCATAGTTGAGCCAAGGGCGGTCATGGTGCGGGCCAGATGGCGCGACGACGGTGGTGATCGCCCCTTTGAGCAAAATGATGTGGTCCCAACTCGCGGCCAGTTCGCGCAGGCGCACCAAGCGATCGACACTGCCATCGGGCAGACGCGTATGACCCAGCAGGCGAGCCATCTCGCCGGGATGGGGCGTCAGCACTGTGCGCGGGGGCAGCAACCCCCACCAATCGGGCTCGTGACTCAGCAGATTCAAGCCATCCGCGTCGATGATGAGACGGGGTCGCTGGTCGTCGGGAAGTGCCCGCAGCCCCGCCAGCACCTCCAGCAACCACTCACGTGTGCCGGGTTGTTGATCCAGCCCTGGGCCGATCAGCAGCGCGTCGCTCCCCGGCACGGCAGTGAGGATGGCCCCGGCACGTTCCGTGAGGTCTGGCGAGAACAGGGCATAGGTCGCCTCGGGGAAGGCCCCCATATATCCGCGCGCCAGTTCTGGCGTGGTGGCGATGGTCACCAGACCCGCGCCGATGCGCCCCGCCGCCGTCGCGGCCAGCAGCGCCGCACCGGGGAAGCGTGGTGAGCCAGCCACGATCACGGCTTTGCCATAGGTGCCTTTGTTGCTGTCGGGCGGTCGTGGAGGCAGCAACGGGGCGAGGTCGGCGGGCGTCGCAAACTCCGCGATTCCCCCCAGATCCATCTCAGCAGGCAAGCCAATGCCGCCCACCAGCAGATCGCCCATATAGGCTGCCAGCGGATAAGCAAACAGGCCAATTTTCGGCGCGCCGAGCGTGATGGTGACATCCGCCGCCAGTGTGCCAGGGCTGACCGCACCTGTGTCGGCATTCGCCCCCGATGGCAGATCCACGGCGACGATATGCGGATGGTGACCCCGGGCCAACCGCACCGTGCGAATCTGACGATTCACTGCCTGCATCTCGTCGCTGAGCGGGCGCGAAACCCCGATGCCCAGCAGCGCATCGACGACGACATCCGTTTCCACCAAGACACGTTCCAGCGCATCGGGAGCCGACCAATCCACATCCACAGTCTGGTTGGTTGGTTGCAGGGTGCGGGTTGCCCAATCATAGATGATGACCGCCGCGCCCCATTCCAGCAGATGATCGGCCAAGATGCGCCCATCGCCGCCATTGTTGCCCGGCCCCACCAGCACCAGCACGCGCGTGTCTTCCACATCGCCGCCTAACCAACCACGCAGCAATTCCGCCGCGCTGGCCCCCGCTTGCGCCATCAGCGTCGGCCCCGCCAACCCATAGCGCGTCTCCGCCGTGGCCTCGATCTCGCGCATCTGCGCGACCGTGACGACTCGCATCCCTTGCCCCCTTGAGTGAATTATCGTGCGCCGAACTGTTCCCGCAAGATCGCCGCCGCCTGAGGCACGGTCAGTTGCCGCGCCGCGACCGAGGTGAGCAGGCCTTCCAGGGTTGGCGCTTCTGTTGGAGTTGGGGCCTCGGGAGTGGTCGCGGGGGCGCGGTTGCGTAAGATGCGCCCATCACGCAGCAAGACGAAGAGATAGTACCCCGCCGTCACTGCCGCCACGGGGAAGATGGCGAAGGCTTGTGCCGTGCCACGACCATCATTGTCGGCGGGCGTGCCGATGGCCGTAGTGATGGCGAAGTATAGCCCCACCGCTAGCGTGCTGACCCCACTCACCAGCGTCGCCGCCAGCAAAATATAGACATAGGTGCGCCGGGGGATCAGCGGTCCAGTGCCGCGTGGGTCGCTCATCCGTGCGAGCGCGGGCCAGAGTGCCAGCCACGCGCTCCCCGCGCCCACGAAGCTCAACACCTGCACCCAACTGATATTCGGGTCAACGATGCCAAAACTCCGCTGCAATATGAGGTAGATCACCTGCGTGATGCCAAAGAGGAAGGTAAAGGCGAATGGCAGCGCCACGGCGACCAGCGCCACCTGCCGCGATTGCTGTGGGTGCGCACCCAGCGCGGGCGTGCGCCACGCCCGCATCAGATAGAGCGCCAGCGCGGCCCCCCCCACCAGCAGCGGCCCCACGAAGCGATAGGTGTGCGTCTGGTTATTCGCCACCAGCGCCAGTGGCAGGGGGATCGCATGGCCTCGCGCTAGCGCAAGCACCAAATTGAGGCCTTCATTCAGGCCAGCGATCACGGTGATGGCGGCGATGATGAGGCAGGCGCTATCCGCGAGCTGCCGCAACACCGACCCTCCATCGCGGCGCGTCCATAAGGTAAAGCCGACCAAGCCCGCCACCAGCACGAACGCCTGCGTGATGGCACTGCCGGGGGTCGGGAAAGCTTGCGACTGGCAGCCCGCGCTATAGATAACATAGCCATTTTGATCGAACGGGCAGTCTGGCGCGGCCCGAATGGTCGCATCCATCAGCAACTGAATCGCGCTGGCCCCCAGGACCATGACCGAAATGAGCAGCCAGATCTGTTGCAGATAGCCCAGCACCCGCGAAATGCCCGCCGCCACCCCAGTGAGCGGCGTGGTTGCTTGCCGTTCGAGCAGCACCAGCACCAAGCCGATGCCCCAGGCAACGGCGACAGAGAGCGGCAACGCGACGCTAGGCATGTAATAATAGCTCCTCGACGCTAGATTGCTATAAAACAGCGCGTAGCCGAGATTGCCTGCTGAAATGATCGTTACTGAGCCAAGCACGATGGTGAGCAGATCCACAAAGATCACGCGCACCACCCCGCCCGCCGCCGCCGCGTCATCGCGCAGGTCGCGGCGGATGAACCACCAATGCAGCACCCCCACTGGCAGCACGATGGCCAACGCCACCAGCAAAAACGCCAGCGCGCGGCTAAAGCTGGCGGCATCGGCGGCTTCATAGTCCTGAACGCGTGCCCCCAGGCGGGCGCTGACCTGAAAGAAGAAATTTTGCAGCACGCCAACGAGAAAGAGGAGCGCGGCACTCGCCACTGCGTAGAGATAGATGCGGCGCAATGATGCCAACATAGACGATTGCCTGCCTTTCGTGGGCCATTCGGGAAGCTACGGTGCTCTCCCTTGCATCAAGAAAATGCGCAGCGAATAGTTGGTCCCTTCCTCAGACGTGGGAATGGCCCGATTCGTTGCCAAATGTGAAACGCGTCACTATATATCTCGCATAAAAATCCCTTTGCGCTTCGTTCTTCAATTTGCTATGCTAGAGCGGGTCGTCATTTTCTGGAATTCAACCAAAGGAGCGTTGGTGTGAGTGTCATCTCCGTCGCCGCTAGTCCCGAACCATACGAAGAGAAACCCTTACGGTATCGCTTTCGCAAAGCGTGGCGCGCCGTTTTTTTTCTCGCGCTGATCCCCTTTTTCTTCTCGGACGCCGTAACAAACTTTGTACCCATTCCGGGCGATATCATCAAGTTCTTTTCGGGCATTTTGGTGCTGATCCCACTCTCGACCTTCATTGAGGTCGTCACAGAAGACTTGATCGAGCGGTTGGGGCAACTCGTCGGCGGTCTTCTCCACGCCTTCTTTGGCAACATGGCGTATTTCGTCATCACCGCATCGGCGTTGATCACCGCCGCCAGCCTTCCCAAAGGCAGCGTACGCCAAGAAGATATCGTGACGATTGTGCAAAGCTCCATTGCTGGCACCATCGTGATCGATCTGCTGTTCATTCTGGGGATATCCATCCTGGTCGGCGGTCTCAGAAATGGGCGCATGCAATTTAGCGCGGAATACTCAAATCAGTATGCTGAGATGATCACGGTGGCCATCATTGCGCTGGCCTTGCCAAGCCTCGCGCATGCGTTCCAAGTGAAAGTCGGCATCGACTCAACGACACAATTCGATATCAGCTCGGCTGATGCAACGACGCTCAGTAACATCACCGCGATTATTCTTATCGTGGCCTATGTCGGTTATCTGAGTTGGACGGTGTTTCGCTTCAGAGACATGCCAGCGAAACCCGAAAACCCTGATGACGTCAATGCCAATTTGAGCGGCGATCAAATCGGTCCGCTTGCCATCGCTGCATCGGCTGATGAGAGCGCCCGACAGAGACAGCAATATAACACCATGGAAGCCGCACCAACGTTGCGGCGCGATGGAAGCCCGGCGACTGCCGCCGTGCCAGTGCCCTCTAGTCCCATTGCCGATATCGTGAATGAGCGGCTCCAAAAACAAAACGTGGGGAAAGAATCACGCGCCACCCAAGAGGCCCGTGACCGCCGTCGTGGCATCGCAATCTGGGAATTGGCAATTCTCCTTGCGGGAGCGGCGGGGGTCGTCTTTATTTCCGAGCAGATCGCGCACGTCTTCGAGAATGAGGGCTTCACCAGTCAGCTTAAATCGGCGACGGGCTTAGATCTGAATCCCTTCTTCATTGGGTTCATTTTGTTGCCTGTGGCCAGCAATCTCGTGGAACTTTCTGCGGCAGTCTCGACGGCATTCCATAACCGCATGGAAACGTGCTTGGCAGTCACGGCTGGCTCAGCCATTCAGGTGGCGCTGTTAGTGGCACCGGCGTTGATTCTGGTGAGCCATGTGGTTGGTCTCACCAGTTTCAATCTCATTTTCGGCCTCTACATCCTGGCCATTTTTGGGCTGATCGCGTACCTTTTCCAGTTGATCACAATTGATGGTGAAACGTCTTGGCTAGAGGGATTACAATTCACGTCGTTCTTCGCGGTCATCGTGGTTGTCGCATTGCTGGCAACGTCATCAGGTGCCCCGACCACAAACTCAATCCCCACAGTCACGCCAACGCCAATTCCCTAACTGTGGGCTGCCGTCGTCAGACGCAGGAGAGCGCACAGACCCCTTCCCAAATCTGTGGAAGGGGTCTGTGCGTCATTTCAGGCCATGTTCGCGGGCATAGATGGCCGCCTGGGTGCGGTCGCGCAGCCCCAGCTTGCTGAGGACATTGCTGACGTGATTCTTGACCGTACCCTCGGTGATGAAGAGTTGCTCGCTGATCTCGCGATTGCTGGCCCCATGGCCCAGGTAGCGCAAGATTTCGCGTTCGCGCTCAGTCAGGTCATCATACATCACCTGATCCATCGAGCGGGGGCCAGGGGTGGTGGGGCGTGTGGCATCGGCGGTGGTGCTGGCGTCACGGGCCATGCGCTGCACCAGCTTGGCCGCCACCGAGGGCTGGATGGGCGATTCACCCCGCTGCACCGCGCGGATGGCCGCCACCAACTCCTCTAGCGAGACATCTTTGAGCAGATAGCCCTTGGCCCCCGCGCTCAGGCCTTCGATGATATTTTGCTCATCATCGAAGGTGGTGAGGATGAGGATGCCGATCTGGGGCCATTGCTGATGGATTTTGGCGGTGGCTTCCACCCCCGTCATGACGGGCATGCTCACATCCATCAGAATGACATCCGGCGGCGTGCCTTCTTGCGTCAGCCGGGCGACGGTCGTCAGCGCCTCCGCGCCATTGTTGGCCGTGGCGATCACCTGCAAGCCCCCACCCTCCAATTCCAGCAACCGCCGAAACCCTTGGCGCAAGAGCATCTGATCATCGACGATCATGATGCGGATCGATTGTGGTTCAGCCATCAGACCTATTCCTCCGCCAGGGTGCTCACGGGTGACGCGGTGTTTGCCGCCGATGCGACGGCGTAGGCTTCGCGCAGGGGAATGACGACATCCACACGCCAGCCCTGACCCGCGACGGGTTGCGAGGTCGCGCGGCCCCCCAGCAG
>JACDGC010000268.1 GCA_013815535.1 Ktedonobacterales bacterium | reverse complement strand
GCACTACTCGGCTGGCAGGGGTGGTTGACTCGTTCGCTCCCGCCCAGCGGGGCAGAGGTCCAGCAGGGGGCAACCTGGGCACAGCGGCGTGGGAGCTTTGCAGATGGCACGCCCATGATAGATGAGCAGATTCGAGAAGTCGAACCAGTCGCTGTGGGGCAGCAGTTCCATCATGTCGCGTTCGATCTTGGGGGGATCGTCTGCGGTGGTGAAGCCGAGGCGGCGCGACAGGCGCGTCACATGGGTATCCACCACCACGCCCTCCACGTGGTGAAACGCGTTGCCCTGCACCACATTGGCCGTCTTGCGGGCCACACCGGGCAAGCGCAGCAAGTCTGGCATTGCCTCAGGCACCTCGCCGCCATAGTCCGCCAAGAGCATCCGTGCCATCCCCTGGATGCTCTTGGCTTTGTTCCGATAAAAGCCGGTCGATTTGATGTCTACCTCTAACTCCTCGACGGGGACATTCGCGTAGTCTGCGGCAGTGTGATATTTCTTGAACAAATTCACGGTGGTGGCATTCACGCGCTCGTCGGTGCATTGCGCCGCCAGAATGGTCGCCACCAGAATCTCCAATGGCGTCGTGAAATTGAGGGAGCAACGCGCGTCGGGATAGGTCTGCCTCAGAATGCTGACGACCTGGGCCGCGCGTGCGCTCTTGGCCTGGGATGGGGGCATGGGTGTCCTCTTCTCTCGCGTGATATGCCCCTATTATATCCGTTTTCTGAATGCTCGATTGTGGGTGGCAGCCCCAGCATTGTTGTTGGCAGGATGGGTGAGTGTGATGGCGCTCACTTTCGATGAAGACGACCTTGACAATGATCCCTGGCTGATATATAGTGTGTATCAGATACTGTGTGGCAAATGGGGTCTGTATGGACGGCGACATCTTTGAGAATCTGCGGATGGAATTACGACGGGGGTCGCTGATCGTGGCGGTCCTGGCCGCGCTGCGGGTGGAACGCTATGGCTATGCGCTGCGCAAGACCCTGGCGGATGGCGGGCTGGACATCGAAGAAAACACCCTCTATCCGCTGCTGCGGCGGCTCGAAAGCCAGGGATTACTCACCAGCCTCTGGCGCGAAGAAAACAAGCGCAACAAACGCTTTTATTGCCTCTCAGTTGAAGGTGAGGTGATTTTGCAGCAACTATTGGGGGAATGGCGCACCATCGATGCCGCTTTGGCGCGCATCAGCACCACCACCACGGCGTCAACTGAGCATGACTAATCAGTTCTTGAGGGGAAAAGCGATGGATTTACTCGATCGTTACATCAAGGCCGTCAAGTCGTATTTGCCTAAGGCACAGCAAGACGATATCATCAGGGAACTGGCGGCGAATATTCAAGCCCAAATGGATGACCGCGCCACCGAGCTTGGTCGGCCCCTGACCGACGCGGAGCAAGAGGCCATCTTACAAAGCCATGGCCACCCGATGCTCGTCGCGGGGCGCTACCAAACCGCATGGGGCACGCTGGTCTTTGGCCGCCAGCTGATTGGCGCGACCCTATTTCCGTTCTATGTCAAAGTGTTATGGTTCACACTGGAGCTTTCACTCATCACCCATGTCATCGTCATTGTCGCGCTCTTCTTTGGCGGCAATCCCACCACGTTTGGCGGGGTGATGACTGAGATCGTGTTTCAGATCACCATCCAGTTTGTGGTGATCACGGGCATCTTCGCGGCGATGGAGCAGTATCTGCCCACGATGACGTGGAACGCGCAACGCCCACCCACCCTGACACAGGCCTTCCCAAAAGTGCGGCAGAGCACGCGCCTCGAATCCGTTGCCCAGATCATCGTGCTCGCCATCTTGGCCGTCTGGCTGCGTTTCATCTTTGATCGGCCTGAAGTGCTGCTCGGTCCGGCTGCCGCCACCTATCGCCTCGGCCCGATCTGGTATGACGTGGCGCTCCCCACCGTCTTGATCGTTGTGGTGAGCATCATGCAAGGGGCGATCAACCTGATACGCCCAGATTGGGTGCAATTGCGTCAGACCGTGCGGGTCGCCACCGACATTGGCAGCCTGGGCATCATGGTGTATCTGCTGCGAGCCACGGGCTGGATCGTCCTCGCTCATCCCACCGACACTAGCACGGCGCTTGGTCCCATCAACCACTACATCGCGTATGGTTTGTGGATAGCTGTGCTCAGCACGCTTGTCATCATCGCCGTCGATAGTTGGCGTTGGCTGCGCAGTTGGCAAGGGAGCAGTGCGCAAAGCTGACAACTAACGAATTCTGCACTGAGCCAGGTCGGTCACAGCCGATCTGGCTCAGTGCAGAGTGTTTATGTATCGAGGGAAATCCCGAATATTGCCGGGCATATCGCTTGATAGTGCTTGGCACCTTTTTTGCTTGTCGTAACAAACAACGTTGCAAACAAATTCGTAACTTAGTCTGGAGCGATTCCCCGAATGCGTAAAGCCAAAGTGCGAGATGTGGGTGCGCGCGTGCTGGCGGATGGGCGCTGCCAGTTTCGCGTGTGGGCACCGCGCCACCAATCCCTGGCGATTCACCTCTTGGGATCACCGGACCGCGTCATTTCGCTGGAAGCCGAGGCGGATGGCTACTTCGCGGCGGAGATCGCTGATGTGGCGCCGGGGACGCGCTATTTCGTTCGTTTCGCGGATGGACAAGAGCGGCCAGACCCCGCCTCGCGCTTGCAGCCCGAAGGCGTGCATGGCCCCTCGGCGGTCGTCGCGCCCTTCACCGCGTGGACCGATGAGCATTGGCCAGGCCAGCCGTTGCGCGATTACGCCATTTATGAGATTCACACGGGCACCTTCACCGCTGAGGGGACGTTCACCGCCATCATCCCCCGCTTAGATGATCTGGTGGATCTGGGCATCACCGCCATCGAACTGATGCCCATCGCGCAATTTCCGGGGGCTCGCAACTGGGGCTATGACGGCGTCAGCCTCTATGCCGCGCAAAGCACCTATGGAGGGCCAGAAGGCCTAGCGCGGCTGGTAGATGCCTGCCACGCGCGTGGGCTGGCGGTGATCCTGGATGTCGTCTATAACCACCTCGGACCAGAGGGCAACTATCTCAGCGGCTTTGGCCCCTATTTCACCGAGAAATATCAGACGCCCTGGGGGAAGTCGTTGAACTATGACGATGCCGAGAGCGACGCCGTGCGCGGCTTCTTCATCGGCAGTGCCCTGCATTGGGTGGAAGAATGCCACATCGATGCCTTGCGCCTAGACGCGGTGGATACCATCATCGACTATAGTGCCATCACCTTCCTGACGGAATTGGCGGAGCACGTGCACGCTGCCGGGGAACGGCTGCATCGTCACGTGTTGTTGATCGCCGAAAGTGACCTCAACGATGTCCGCTTGATCGAGCCGCCCGAACGCAACGGTTTTGGGCTGGATGGGCAGTGGTGCGACAACTTTCACCACGCGCTGCATACCTTGCTGACGGGCGAGCAAGATGGCTATTATATGGACTTTGGTAGCATTGATGATATGGCGCGGGCGCTGCGCGATGGCTATGTCTACACGGGGGATTACTCGATCTTCCGGCGGCGCAGCCACGGCAGTGCATCGCGGCACATCCAGGCCGAACGCTTCGTCGTCTTTAGCCAAAACCACGATCAAGTCGGCAATCGCGCGCGGGGCGACCGCCTCAGCCAGCTTGTGCCGCCGGAGGGATTGCGCCTGGCGGCAGGGGTGGTGCTGTTGTCGCCCTACATCCCCTTGATCTTCATGGGTGAGGAATATGGCGATCAGCATCCCTTTCTTTTCTTCATCAATCATGGTGATCCTGACCTCGTGCGGGCAGTGCAAGAGGGGCGTCGCAACGAGTTCGCGGCCTTTTTCGCTAGAGGTACTGCGCCAGATCCGGCGGATGTCGCCACCTTTCAGCAGTCGATGCCAGACCCCCGCGTCGCGCACAGCGGCTGGCACGCGGGGTTACGCGCGCTCTATCAGGAGTTGCTGCGGCTGCGAAAATCACAACCAGCCCTGGCACATCTCAGCAAAGACGACCAAGAAGTGATAGGCTTCGCAGGGCAAAACGTCATCACGCTGCGCCGTTGGCACCTCACTGACGAGATGCTGGCCGTCTTTCACTTTGGCACCGAGCCAACCGAAGTGCGGTTGCCGTTGCCCACTGGTGAATGGCACACTGTGCTGGATTCGAGCGATCCCCGTTGGGGGGCGACGCCGGGTGCCCCGTCACCTTTGGTGCCGCCGACGATCTTCTTCGAAAGTGAGATGGCATTGCCCCTGCTGCCCCGTTCGTTCGTCCTGTTTGCCCGCGAAAGGAACCAATAAGGTATGGAGCGCTACATCTGCATTCACGGCCACTTCTACCAGCCGCCCCGCGAGAATCCCTGGCTTGAAGCGGTGGAAACGCAAGGTTCGGCGTATCCTTTTCATGACTGGAATGCGCGCATCTCGGCGGAATGCTATGCCGCCAACGCGGCTTCGCGCATCCTAAGCGGCGACGGCAAGATCGAAGCCATCGTCAACAACTACAGCAGCATCAGCTACAATTTTGGTCCCACGCTGCTGATGTGGCTGCAAACGCAAGACCCCGAGACATATGCGAACATCCTGGCCGCCGACCGAGCCAGCCAGGCGCGCTTCAGTGGCCATGGTTCTGCGATGGCCCAAGTTTATAACCACATCATCATGCCCCTGGCCAACACCCGCGACAAATACACCCAGATCCGCTGGGGCATCCGCGATTTCACCAGCCGCTTTGGGCGCAAGCCCGAGGGCATGTGGTTGGCCGAAACCGCCGTGGATGTGCCCACGCTTGAGGCACTGGTGGACTGCGGCATCACCTTCACCGTGCTATCGCCTTTCCAGGCAAGCAGCGTGCGTGCCGAGGGCACAGATGAATGGCACGATGTCGCGGGCGGGCGCATCGACCCGACGCGTGCCTATCGCCAGACGCTGCCCTCGGGGCGCACCATCGCCCTCTTTTTTTATGACGGGCCGATCTCGAAAGCCATCGCCTTCGAAGATCTGCTCGACTCTGGCGAACGCTTCGCGGATCGGTTGGCGAGTGCCTTTAACGATGGCCGCGACTGGCCGCAGATCGTGCACATCGCCACCGATGGCGAAACCTATGGCCATCATCACAAGAAGGGTGACATGGCCCTGGCTTACGCGCTGAAATATATCGAAGATCACGGCATCGCCAAAGTGACGAACTATGGCGAATATCTGGAGAAGTGCCCGCCGACCCACGACGTGCAGATCATTGAGCGCACCGCGTGGAGTTGCGAGCATGGCGTGGAGCGCTGGAACAGCGACTGCGGCTGCAACGGTGGCGGCTATCCCCAATGGAACCAGGAATGGCGCTTCCCCTTGCGCGTGGCGCTGGATTGGTTGCGCGACACGTTGGCACCCCTCTATGAAACCGAGGCCAGCAAACTCTTCGCTGACCCCTGGGCGGTGCGCGATGAATATATCGAGATTCTGCTGGATCGCACACCCGTGCTGGTGAGCATGTTTCTGGCGGAATGGGCGGGGCGCGACCTGACGCCCGCCGAGGAAGTGACCGCGCTGGAACTGCTGGAGATGCAACGCCACGCGCTGCTGATGTACACCAGTTGCGGTTGGTTCTTCGATGAGCTTTCGGGGCTGGAAACGGTGCAGGTGATCGAGTACGCCGGGCGCGCGGTGCAGCTTGCCAAAGGTTGGCTGGGTGACGTGATTGAGGCGCAGTTCGCCGAACGGCTGGCGGCGGCACGGAGCAACCTACCCCAATATCGCGACGGCGGGTGGATCTATAAGCATTGGGTGCAGCCGCCGACGATCAGTTTGCAAAAAGTGACGGCGCACTATGCCATGAGCGATCTCTTCGAGACTTACCCCGATGTCACCGACATCTATTGCTATGGCGTCGCGCGCAGCGAACACCAGACGCTGACGGCGGGTAAAGCGCGCCTGGTGCTGGGCCAAGCGAACGTCGCGTCGCACATCACCCACGAGGCGGATGACTTCACTTT
>JACDGC010000267.1 GCA_013815535.1 Ktedonobacterales bacterium | reverse complement strand
GCTCCTGGTCAGCCGCGAAGAGCGACCCATCGGGCGGGACAGGCGGCATATCCGGTGGCAGCAGCCAATGGTCAACGCCCCAGCCCACGCCATGCGACCAGACGGTATGAATAATCTGTTGGAGCGGCGCGGGCAGCGTCCCCGTCAGCGTGCGAATCTGCTCAGGAGGGACGTAGCGGGCCGCCGCCTGGGGGAAATGTTGCGGGGAGCCGGTGGACGCCCGAAAGCGCGCCATGAAGGCCAGCCACGAACACGCCCCCGCATGGGATTGAAAAGCCCGAGTAAATTGTTTGGCGCGGGCTTGTCCGGCGAGCCGTTGATGGTGGCGATCAGCATTCCACTGGCGACATTTTTGCGCACGATCAATAACCACGGCGTTTGCCCTCCTTACATTGCGAAGGAAGTGCAGCCATCGAAGCGGCAGTGGGATAGGTGGACAGCAGCGGTGCCGGATACAGGCGGACCCGTTCGGGGCCATACACCGTGCGAGCAATGGACGAGAGCCGCGCCGACTTGCGGCATTTCGATGATGAAGGCATGGGCTCATCCTTTCGGGCAACAGAACGCCCCTCAGTGGACCAACCACTAAGGGGCACATGCATGAATCAAAGGAACCGTCTAGAACGGGAATTGCGGGGGAGACAAGGGCGTCGCGCAGTTGGGGCAGACCCAGGATAATTCGCCTTGAACCAGCAAGCGCCCCGCTTGGTGCGCGGTCACGCCTTCTTGCACGGCGCACGATTGGTTGAGGCAATAGCCGACCAATTCATCCGCTTGGAACGCGTGGAGCGCCGCAACGGCATCGCCCGATAACGGAAAGGCGCACTCGAAATCGTTGCCGAGGGTCACCCACAAGCGCACCGTGCCATCATCCAAAGGTTTAGCCAACACATGCTTCGCGATAGGAATGACCTGATTCATATGGATACTCCTTTGCAATAAAAAGATGCAGCCCTGCGCCACATCGGGCGAGTAAGGGGAAATCGAATCCACCTCGCAGCACCAGCTACCCGCAAGAAAAAAGCTCGCATGCCACAAAGGACATACGAGCAAGATGATGGAGGCCAAAAGCCTAGGAGGAATAGCCACGACCAAGCACAGCCGCGTCATAGGTCGGGTCAGGATGTTTGCCTGCTAGGCGTTGGTAGGTCATCGCCGCTTCGTAGGATTTCATCTCGGCAAGTACCGCCGGAGAAGGTAGCACACGGGGACGCTGACTGAGCAGGGAATGCGTGCTGACTACATGCGCTAGCACTGCGGGAGGTTTCAATGCGTCGTAATCACCACAGTCGCAATACCAACGCGGACGCCCGCTCTCTCTCGAAAACCGAACCCGACCGAGATGCTGCCCTTTGGCAACCAATAAGTAATTCCCTGGTGCATCGGCCACTTCTACCATTTCAACGGCTACACCCTGCACCTGATGAACACGCCCCATAGCCAATAGATCTCCTTTCCGAATGCAGCACAAATCGACCTTTGCACTACTGGCACCCTATCTTCGCCTTTGTCGTGGCTCCAAGATGCCTATTCGATTGTCGGTTTTTTAGTTGTGATATCGCAACTAAACTTCTGGTATGGATTATAGCGCTATCGCAACTAAATTGCAAGGGGGTGTGCTATAATTTGGAATGTAAAAAGGAGTATTTCGATCCATGTCCACCCCAACCTCTAAGCTTGCAGATTTTGTCTCTACTACAGAAGCTTCGAGATTGTTCGGAGTTTCTTCGACATACGTCACCAAGCTTGCCAGAGCAGGAGTTATCCAAGCTTCGAAAATTGGGAGAAATTGGATCATCGAAAAAAGCTCCTTGCAAATCTACCTAACAACACCGCACCAACGTGGTCCGAAGACTTCTAAGCAACCTCATTCTTCTCAGGGCCAGTGAATTGATTATGCCTGATAGAGCCTAGGCTGAAAGGCAATTAGTGATCACTTTTTGATCAATATTGCGATCACTTTTTGATCAGATGAAGGTAAGGAGAAACCTACATGCCTACCACGAAGCAAGAAGGCCCTATGAACAACATCCGCATCTATCGTGAAGGGCTAGGTTTGACTCAAAACGATCTTGCTCTTAGAACCCAGATTCCTGCGCCTACACTACGACGCTATGAAAAAAGCAGTGTAAAAATTTCAGCAGTTAATCAAAAGATCATTGCAGAAGCACTCACTCAGCCGATAGATATCTTATTTCCCGATCCTGCACAAAAAAGGGCTTTGCCATCCTCTCAGTATCAAATGAATAGAAGAGAGTTTTTAGGGGCAGCGGCAATTACGGGCACAGGGTTAAGTATGGTTGGCCTAAGTCCTTTTATGCTGACTAACCCGGCATTCAACAAAAGCCGAAAAGAATTCAGTAAAGATGAGCTAAACATTCTTGCGGAAGAAAACTACGGATTATGGGAACTCCTTAATGCTTTACAGCGTGGTACTTCGATTAACTTTGTATCTTCTGTAGCCCAAGGTAAGTTACTTACCTTACAGCATCTCTCTCAAGGTAGCTTGCTTCCGACACAGCATAATATGCTACTAAATTTCCTTGCTGACGTCTATGTATTATTAGGAAGAATTTGTCAGGAAGTACAAGATTATGGTTCTGGGGAGGCATATTTCCGGGAAGCACTTTCAATCGCTCAAGAAACTGGAAATGTGGACTTAAAAACCGCAACGCGACAGCGATACGGGTATATGTTGATCAACCAAGAAAGATACCGTGCGGCTTTGCAAAATGCGGAGATTGGTATAGAAGAAGGAAAATCGGCAACCTTCCCAATATGGGGGGAAATTCAACTGTGCGCTGCTGAATGTTATGCCTATACTGGAAATATCAGCAAAGCACGAACAGTTGCAGCACGAGCAAGAAATATTAACCGAGGGCGTGACCCCGAAATATGGTTTGGGAAGTTATTGAATCCAAAGACCTCTTATATAAAAAATGAAATCGTGATCAATCTTGCTGCTCAGCACAATGATGAGGCAATTCGAGCATCTGAAGACGCGCTGCACAACCTTGAAAAGGAAGAGCCAGATAATTTAACTTGGCGTGCCAGTCTACAAGAATTGCAAGCAAGAGCGCTTTGGCAATTTGGGCGGCATGAGGAGTCAATGACAACAGCTAAAGAAAGCCTGATGAATGCACGAAAAGTTGGCTCTGTAGTAACAGAAACAAAAATCGAAAAATTGCATCATCAAATGGAAAATTCCCCCTTACGGACTAGATATGGAGTACAAGTAATCGGTGAATTGCTGGCTTCTTCGTAAGGAGTGTAAATGGCATGGCTAAATCCGTTGACACCGTTATTTGTGGGTGGCGTGCTTAAGGCATTTGGGCAAACCGACACCAAAGACCAGGTTGCGCAAATGAAGGAATTGTTGCACCTGTGGGACACGCGCATGCCCGATGTCACAAGCGCAAATAACCCGTACCAGCAGGAAATCATCGATGAAGCACGCGCATACATCCAATGTCGTTAATCTAGTGAAGATATCAGCAAGCACGTTTCTTGCCTTGTCATGAGCAATATGGCATAATGGCGGCACCTTCTTTCCCATCTTTCACCAAAGGAATGGACGCCATGACGCCCGAAGAATTCATCAGCAAGTGGTCCACCGTCGCGCTGACGGAGCGCGCCGCCGCGCAGTCGCACTTCATCGATCTGTGCGTGATGTTAAACGTTCAGACGCCGACAGATGCTGACCCGACGGGTGAGTTTTACACCTTTGAGAAGTTGACCGATAAAGATACCGGGCATCGCGGCTTCGCGGATGTGTGGTATCAGAATCGGTTCGCGTGGGAATATAAGAAGCAGCGGGCCAACCTGGATGATGCGCTGACACAGTTGCGCCAATACGCGGGAGCGTTGGGGAATCCACCGCTACTAGTAGTATGCGACATGGCGCGTATCCGCATTGTGCCGCAGTTTACAGGGTATGTGACGACGCCCATTGAGTTCACGACAGCAGATCTCGTGCAAGCCCCCGTGCGCGAGCAATTACGCCACCTATGGCTAAACCCCGAAGCACTGAAACCGACGCAGACGCGCGAGGGCGTGACATTGGAAGCTGCCAAGCAGTTTGCGCAGATCGCCGACAGTATGCGCGCACGCAATGCAGCAGCCCCGCATGATGTCGCCCATTTCCTCATTCGCATCCTTTTTTGCCTTTTCGCCGAAAGTATCGGGTTATTGCCCCAGCGACATTTTACGGGAATGCTTGAGCGCTTTCGCGGTGGGCCAACCAATGTGAAGGATCGCATCGCGGGTATCTTCGCAGCGATGGCTGAGGGCAAGTGGGACGGCAACGAGAAGCTGCGCTATTTCAATGGTGACCTCTTCACGGCGGCAGCGGAGGAAGTCATCTATCTGTACCCCAATGAAATCGGCTTTCTGTGGAATGCAACCGACAAGAATTGGTCAAGCGTCGCGCCCAGCATCTTTGGCACGCTGTTTGAGCGTGGGCTAGATCCTGCAAAACGCTCACAAATTGGCGCGCACTACACCAGCGAGGCGGATATCCTGGCCATCGTCGAGCCGGTTGTACTAGCCCCGCTACGTCGTCAATGGGCGCAGGATCGAATCAAGCTGGATGCCCTAGCAGAGCGAGGGCGAGGAGGCAGCAAAGAAGCTGAGGCGCTGCTAGGCGCGGCGCAAGAGCGCGTGCGGGAAATGACGGTGCTAGACCCCGCCTGTGGGTCGGGTAACTTCCTCTATGTAACATTGCGGCTGCTGCATGATTTGGAATTCGAGGTGATCACGTGGAGGGCAGCGCATGGGCTGACGCTGACCTTTCCACTGGTAGGTCCAGGACAGTTGCACGGCATCGAGATCAACACCTACGCGGCGGAACTTGCCCGCGCCGTCATCTGGATCGGCCACTTACAATGGATGCTAGAGCACGGTTATGACGCAGGCGAACCCGTGTTGCAACGCCTCGACAACATCGTCTGCTCTGATGCCCTGTTGACCAAAGATCATACAGCCCGCATGCCTTGGCCAAAGGCGACATGTATTGTTAGCAATCCACCGTTCTTAGGTGATAAAGTGATGCGCTCATCCCATGGCAACAATCGAGGTGGTATGGGAGATGATTACGTCGATGCTCTGCGAGTCGCCTACGATAAGATAGTTCCTGGTGGGGCGGACCTCGTTTGCTATTTTGTTGCTCATGCTTGGGAAAGCATGAAAGCAAAGTCACTACAACGTGTAGGAATGATTACCACCAATTCTATTCGCGGTGGTGCAAATCGGCAAGTGCTCGATCTTATCAAAGAAGAACAGGGTGATCTCTTCATGGCATGGGCAGACCGCCCGTGGATTTTAGATGGAGCGGCGGTTCGTATTTCGATGATTGCTTTTGACCAGGGTGAAGAACCATCACGAACGCTTGATGGTCTGGCAGTGGGCGTCATTAATCCCGATCTTACGAGCGATGTGAACATCACCCAAGCACGACGACTTGCAGAGAACCTAGATATCGCCTTCATCGGTACGCAAAAAAGCGGATCGTTTGACATTGAAAAGGTAGATGCACAGCGAATGCTAACAGCAAAAGGCAATCCGAATGGGCGACCGAACAGCGATGTCATCAAGCCATGGATGAATGGCTCAGATATCGTCAGGCGGCCTCGGGGAATGTGGATTATCGACTTTAATGAAATGTCACAAGAAGAAGCAGCTTTATATGAAATGCCATTTGAATATGTAAAACATCATATCCTGGCAGAACGCCAACAGTCAGCAAAAAGATATTCTCATTCGGAAAGGAATAACCCTTGGTGGCGTCACGCACGACCACGCCCTGAGATGCGTCGCGCACTTGCCCCACTCAAACGCTACATCCTAACCCCACGTGTGTCGAAGTACCGCATCTATACTTGGGTGGAAGCAGGAGTGATTCCCGATTCCGCAACGGTCGCATTTGCCCGCGATGATGATTACACCTTTGGGGTGCTGCACAGCCACGCGCATGAGCTATGG
>JACDGC010000266.1 GCA_013815535.1 Ktedonobacterales bacterium | reverse complement strand
AGCACCTCCCCACCCGCAAAGGACGGGGCTGGCGGCAAAGTACGGTCATCGAAGTGTTGCGTGATCCGCTCTACAAAGGGGAAGGGTATTTCAATCGCACTGGCCCGACGGATGCCCATCAGCCGCAAGGTTCACGAGGCTACAAAGATCAGCGTCCAGGCAATCAGCGTGGCGTCCGCCTGCGTCCGCGGGACGAGTGGGTCATGGTCCCCGTGCCGGTCATCATCGCCCCCGAACAATGGCAAGCGGCACACGAGCAGTTAGCGGTGAATCGCCAGAGATCCACGCGTAACAATACGGCGCATGCGTACTTGCTGCGTGGGCTGGTGGTCTGCGGGCAGTGCGGTCGCCGCATGGTCGGCTCGTGGAACAAAGCCGGCGGACGGTATGTGTGTGCCATCCGTTATCCGCGTTTTGCTCCCACCCATTGTGATGGTCGAAGCGTCATGGCACCTGCCTTGGAAGCGTATGTGCGTGAGTTGTTAGCGGAACCAACGCTCCTCCAGGCACGCTATGCTGATGGGGTATCCGATCCTGCCCATGACGAGGCCGCCCAGCAAGAACATGAGCGGCTCACGCGCCGCCTTGCGGGACACGACCGCGACATTCAGCGGTTACTTGATGCCTATCAAGCCGAAGCGCTGACGGTCGACGAACTCAAGCAGCGTCGTCAGCAGATTGAGGTTCACCGCGCCCAGGTGGAGGAGCGGCTGCACGACCTTGAGCACCAGCGCGATGACCGCGAAGACCAGTTACGCCTCATTCAAGGTGCCGAACTGTTTTGTACCTCGATTCAACAGGCGCTCGTTGATCCATCCTTTGCCACCAAACAGCAGGTGCTACAATTGGTCGTGGATCGCATTGTCGTTACTGAGGATGAGCTGATCGTGCATCACATCATTCCCGCTGGCCCCTTTCGATTGCAAACGGAACGGAATCGTCCCAAGACCCCGTGTTACAGCACATCGCGCGCTGCCTGGCCGTTGGCTGCCGCATGAACTCTCGGAGAAAGCATCCCAATACTTATCAGCTTTTGCTTGCTCCCCCTTAAGTTGATGCGTATGGGGGTGAGCCGATTTATATCCCTTGAGACCGCATGAAAAGCCACTGTTCGCTCAAAGCGAACCATGCTCATTCCTCGTCCTCCATGTCGCTAGGTCGCGGTTGGATATGGCGTTCTTCCAAGAGCCGTAATTCATGGGGGTGATCACTGTTGGGGTCACCGGCAGGTTCTGCGAGCTCGTAAATTGGAATAACGCGATCATCTGCCTCTGGTATTTCGGCATCCCAATCAATGTGCCCCGGTCCTGGTTCTCCTGATGGCAGCCATTCGGTGTGGTGGAGCGCACGGTACCGCGGCAAGCTTTCCGGCATGGTGACGCCCATGCGTTCCATCGTCAGTCGAATTTGCACCCCGACATCCTCGGCCGTCGCAATAATGGTTTCTTCGCCTTGCAGGTTGCGCTCTTCGACAACCTGAGCGGTGCCTGCACGTTGGAAGATATTGGCCGCCATTTCCATCACGCCCATCGCTTCCTCTGGAGGTATCGAAAAGGGCAACCTGCGGATGCGCGCTATCTCATCGCGCGTGGCAACGGCATATAAGCCAGCATAGTTCGAGTCACGTAAACGGTCGTGTTGTTCAGGTGTCGTGATCCCCCGAAACATCACGAGTTGGTGCAGATGGGTATCCACCTCATGGAGCTTTAAGCGGTGCTGTGCTCTCAGCGAACGGGTTTCATCCGTTTCCTCGGCATCCTCAAGCACAGCATTGCCAACCAATGCCAACCAGCGCTTGAAGGGGCCAGCGTTGGGTGAGGGGACAGACTGGATAAGGCGTAACACCGTCTGCCGGTTGGCACAATCGGTGAGGAGCATGCGGCCATCATGGGCAGGGAGGCGCAGCTTCACCACCCCTTCCGCGTACACATCGAATGCTTCCCGTCGTTTCAAGTTCCCTTTGAGTTCAGACCAATACCGTTTCGGCGTCGGCGAATCCACGAGTGCAGCCATGATATCGACGGCGGAGTAGTACCACTCCGCGTCGTGCCAGGTGCGGCGAATGGGAAACTTGTCGAACAAGGCTACTGTTAAATGCTGGTCGCCAATCTCTTGCATGTGGTTTTCATCCTTTCGGTGCTGATAATCGCTCCTATCCAGTAAAGCATACCTCTGAAGGTATCTGCGAAAGAGTGCAGGGGTGTTATGAGACTGAACCCGCTGCTCACACGCTCACAATGCATTCTAACGCCTTCCTAAATAAGAGATCGATTGTCTATGCCTATTATATCCTAAGGAATACCATATATGTCTCTTGGTTTGCTACCTTCTTCCATTGGTATGCCAGATATATCATTTGGCATACCAGCTACTTCCCTTGATCATTCTGTAACTGCCCTTATTCTTCTGATGCAACGTGCTGGCATGTTGCGTCGCTTCAGGGGTGTTCTCCTGCCAAATAATTGAATGGCACGTCATACGAAGTCATGAAGGAGGCATAGGCTATGAAGGGAAAGTGATGCCGGATTTGCCTATGAGCCGACCCCCATCAATTGGAGATTGGGCCTGCTCCTTTTCCCCTGCATGGGTTGGCATCAGGCGGCCCTGACCCTCTTGCTATCGATCGCTATTCTTCTCGGCTCCCTGCACGAAGAGGCGCGTTCCACGGCCCGTTTTGGCAGCGCTTACCACCACTTTCGCCAGCAAATCTCCTTCCTACTTCGCCGTCCTAGATCGCGCATTCCTTTCACCAGGTGAGGCGAGTGCTCGCGCCATTTCAGGAGTAGCCAATATATCCATGGGATCGCCAGTGATATCCATAGGAGTGCCGAGGATATCTGCTGGTGCACCGAATACATCAGTAGGTTATCGGCAGGTATCTTTCCGCTGGCCAAGCAATAACCTAGGGATGATATGCATATCCTTAGGTATGCCAAGTAATAACCATTGGTGCCGCGCTGCTGGCGCTGCTGGATTATCCTTAGGATTTCATGTGGCATGCTGAAGGTCCTCATACATGCCTAATAAGTCCTATGGTATGTCGACGGATAACCTATGGTTGTGTATGATGATCGTAAGGATGAAAGGAGGAGCACAGAGGTGCAGGAGTGGTATACCCTTGGCCAAGCACAACAGGCATTGGGGGGCATCGATAACAAAACCCTCCATCGCTGGATTGAACGTGATGGCGTTATTCTTCATGAGCGCGAGACGGATGGGCGTATTAAAGTGTTGCTCGTGGCGGATGTCGAACGGATGGCTGCCCGGCGCGAAATCGGTGTCCAGGAGGTGTCACCCGAGAAAGCCGCGAAGCACTCGCCAGCTATGGAAACCGTCCTCGCGGAAATGCGACTCTTACGCCGGAAGGTTGAGGCCTTGGAGGATACTTCGCAACAGTATGAGAAGTTACGGAAATTGGTCGAACCCCTGCTGAGTGGTGCCATGATACTCGTGGCTGCTGATGATGCACCTCGTCAGGCTGGCGACACCCCTCCAGCAAAAAAGACCAGAATTCGGACAACACCCAGATCCCAGGTCCCTCCGCTGCCCCCCGAATACTATCCGTGGTTTACCTTTGTGAAGGAGCACGATATTCCTATCCCAACGGCGCGGCATTGGATGACGAGTTTTAAGGTCATTCGTCAAGAATCTGGTTGGTTGTTCAATGGCCATGTCGTGAAGGATGTGTTAGACCACGAAAACCTGGAGCGGCTCTGGGAGAAGTGCCGGAAGAGCGAGCACTTTGTTGCCTGTGGTCATTGTGAATGGTGTCGAGCGGCTCATCTCGAGCGTGGGTGGTTTGATCGCCAACGCAAGACCCGCAATGTCCGTGACGGGCAACTCATCACGATGCCATGGTACGCAGCTGATCACGCGAGTTCCGGGAATGACGATGCCGAAGATTCCGAAGGATGAATAGTGGCAATCCTTGAGACATAGTAGGAGACACCCTAGGATATATCCGGCATGCCAATGGATATAGACGGAGTACCCTGGGACCTTCTAGAATGCATCGATGCCCCCACATTGTAGTTCCCTAGGAATTTACTTGGCAGACCATAGGATATCGTAGACACACCGATGGATATCTATGGCAGAGTGTTTTCCGGCTTCAAAAGGCCAAAGGATATCGTCGGATGACCAAAGGATATCAGGTAGCACACCTAAGAATATGGTTGACATACCAAAGGATGTTCGTGGTGTGCAACTCAACGCGAAAAAAGCGTTAGCTAGCCTGAAGAATAGGGTCACATATTTTAATTATATGTGACCCTATCCAAAATTCGTGGTATACTGTCCTTGGTTGGTTTGGGGAGAAGACGAGCATGTGACGCGCGCCATCAAGGGCGTGGCCGTGCTAGGACACATCCTCAGCGCCACCGTCGTGTTCAGCGAGGAGAAGATTCATGGATACCGAGGATACCGATAGGCAACGGCCTATGGCAGCGCTGGTCCCGGTCGTCAGTGCGGCCTTGCCAGAGATTGAGACGTTCTTTCGCGCGTTTGGCCCGCGCGCCGATGAGGTGGTCGAAGAGGGCGTCTTCGCGGACTATCGACGGCGCAAGGCCACGAATACGTTGGCGAGCCGCAAACTCGACCTGCTCGCCTTTGGGCATTTTCTCTCGCAAGCGGGTCTCGATGGCCTCATCGCGGCCGGTTTTAGCGCGAAGCTCGTCGAGTACCCTGATGGTTGGCGCTATATCACGCCGGGGATGGTGGTCACCTTTCGTGAGTGGCTGGTGCATGAGGGATATAATCTGCAGTCGGTCAATCGCATCCTCTCGACCGTCCGGACGTTTGCGGAGTTGGCCCACATGGCCGGGTGTTTGCCCGATGAGGTCCAGCAGCGCATCGCCCATATCCACGGCTATACCGCCAAAGAGATCATCAACGCCCGCCAGCAATTAGGGGTAGCGTCGCGACCACGAGCCAAGAAGCCCCTCCCCACCATTATGGGGCCCGATCAGGTGCGTCAGATGAAGCAGCGGCCCATGACGCTGAAAGGGAGCCGTGACGCCGTGCTGTTTTGCTTGCTGATCGATCACGGCCTGCGGTGCAGCGAAGCGCTGGGAGTATGCCGTGAGGAAGTCGATCTCGATGCGGGGGTCATGCGTTTCTATCGCCCCAAGGTGAAAGTAGTGCAGCGGCATGATCTCTCCCTGGATACGATTGCCGCGATCCGTGCCTATTTGCACCTAGGTGGCCCAACGACTGGCCCCCTGTTGCGAGCGCTGCGTAAAGGCGCGCACCCCTTTCTCCGCAAACGTGGTGACCACATGGAGTGGCTGCCCCTTTCGCGGTTTGGGGCATTACGTATCACGAAACGCATTAGCCAGGCGGTGCTTCTGGGGGAAGCTTGGACTGAAGCCACCGATGAGGATGAAGAGGGAGCGCCTGATGAGGTGCCAAACACCTCCTATGCGACGCCGCATGATTTTCGGCACTATTGGGCGACGAATGCGGTCGCTGGCGGTACGACCCTCCACGATTTGATGATCGCTGGTGGGTGGAGTTCCCTGGCGATGCCGCAACGCTATATCAATGAGCAGGAGATTGCCAATAGTGGCGTCAAGTTGAAACATCGATAAGGAAGAGGGCGGTTCAACATGGGAGCGAAGACGACGAACGATGCCACATCATCCTGGCTGCTGAAAGGCACGTTGGAGCTGGCTGGCGAAGCTGGCTTTGGCTACTATCTGCTGGGTGGGACACGCCTGCGGCTGGGAAAATCCCTGGCGATCTTCATCGGCAAACATGCCGTGGTGGGAACGCTTGAAGCCTTGACCGTCGGGGCCGATCATCCAGACAACACCTACTATCTCTCCCATATGCGGATCTGTGTCGGCGAGCAAATGCCCCAGCATGTGCTCTACTATTGTGACTCGACCAAATTCATGGCCGATTCCGTGACGTAATTCGTGGCCGCAAGATCGATACGATCTGGCTCTGTGCCTTGTCTCGAACCCTATCATGCTTGCTTTGTTGTGACATGG
>JACDGC010000265.1 GCA_013815535.1 Ktedonobacterales bacterium | reverse complement strand
CATAGTGGGTGATCAAAAAGCTTCCTGCGGCGTAATGGCTGCCAGCGTTGATCGACACTTGGGGCGTCACAGCGAGCACGCGCTGGTCAACCTCGTCCACGAGGGCCAGGGCCATCTGGGTCGGCAAATCGGCGGAAGTCAAACGAAAGTGAATGGGGAGCGGGATACCATAGTCGTTTGGCCGTGCGTCGGTCAGAGGTGTGAGGCTGCGACAGGTATCACCTTGATCGGGCGGTAAGGTCAGGCGGCATGTTTGGGGTGCAAATGGTGGAGCGGTGAGCGTGATGTTTAGCTGCGCGGGTGCATCATAAATGGCATCTAGAGTTGGTTTGTTGGGATTTGTGGTAGCGAGCAATGGGGTATTTGCTGTGATGGTGAACATTCCCCAAGTGATGTCGCTGCTGAGTGATACGTCATAACGTGTTGTGTGGGGAATGACGGGGGTTGACCCAGCATTGTGGTTAACCACCAGCACCAGCACGACCGCGCCTGCCACCAGCGTCACCAGCAGGGTCGCCAACCGCTGTGCCAAACCGCGCGATGTCACCCTAGACGCCAAAACTTCATCAAGATTCTCAACAAATGGGCGCTCACCGTCAAACATGACTGCCCCCTTGTGGCTACGATAAATATACGCATTCTTGGTCAATATTATGGCGCAGTGTGGCAACAAGCGATTGCTAGAATGAGTCAATGGCATGCATGCTAGATGAATTACTCGATCACCCAGCTAGCTGCCATGCCCCGCGCTTGAAATGCCAGGAGAAGCATCAGCGCGCTCAGTTGCACGACTTGGCCGCTAACTTCTATGACAGCGTCAGAGGGGCAATTGGCTAAAACACCTCATATCCCCTCGGCTTCTGGCGCGATCTGCCCCACGGCGCGGTGCAGCAGCAGGCCCCCTACGAAAGCGACGACCAAACTGACGGCCCCGAAAACGGCAAAAGGAAGTGGATGTTGCCGCGCCAACGCAACGGCGGCGATGCCCTGCACGCCTGAGGCATCCAGCGCGTGGGCCATCCCGCCCAGCCACACCTGCCCCGCGCTCCACGTGATGAGCGCCAAGAAGGGACTCGCCACCATATAGCACGCGACACCGCCCCACGCCAGCCAACTTTTGCGGGCTACGCGCAGCCACTGGGTCGCTGAATTGGACGCTTCGGTCATTTATTGCTCTCCTGCCTATGTTCGCTTCCTACCATAGCATGTGGTGGGGTGCTTGTCGAGCGAATGGACCAGTTTTTCGGGCAAAAACGCCCAAGATGATAGCCCGTATAGGGGAAAATCCGACAGGGGCTTTACAGCATTGGATATACTAGGATATCCCCTTAACTATCTGAGAAATGGCGGAATATTTTTATATGAGCGGCCTCTGGCGTGAACGCCTTCGTGGCGGCGCGGCAACGCGCAAGAAACCAATCCCTGGGCGGGCCAATGAAGATGCCGCGCTGTGTCGTGTGGTGGATGGTGTGGTGGGCGTTTTTGACGGCATTGGCATGTATGCCGAAGCACGCCTCGCCAGCCAGATCGCCCGCCAACATTGCACACCTTTGCTGCGTGGCATCGACCGCCAGCAATTCACGACACCGGATGAAGCATTAGGCGCCGTCGGCAAGGCCCTGCTGGCTGCCCAAGATGGCGTGATGGAGCTGCAACGCCAGTTCCCCGAAGCCGGTGATGGGGGCACCACCGCCACCATTGCTAAGCTCTGGCAACCTACCCCCGATGCCCCCCTCACCGCGCTCTATGTCAACATTGGCGACAGCCGCCTCTATCATTGGAACGCGAAAGAAAAACGTCTGACGCGGTTGACCGATGATGACAACATCCTACGCAACTGGCGCGAACTGGGCTGGATTGATGGCGGCATCGTGGATGCCATCACCACTTTGCTCGACAACTTCACTGGCGATGTGGTGCTGCCACCCGCCGCGCGCGAGGCGTGGGATAATCGCAACACCATCTGCGCGTGGCTGGGCATGCCCGACATCACCTATTCGGGCGGCGTCATCGAGTTGGCCCCTGGCGATCGTTTGGTGGCCACAACCGATGGCATCCATGACAACTTGACCTGGGACGAAATGGAGCGCATCATCAGCCGCCCCAAGGCCGACCCACGCGAACTGGCGCTGAATCTGGTTGATGTCGCCGAAGCGATTGCCCATGAGGACGAAAGCCCGCGTGCCAAGCCCGACGACATGACCGCCGCCGTCCTCATCATCGATCGCTAGCGGGCATGCTCGCTAGCCACCATGGCATGCCCTGTGCGAATTGGGCTACCTGTACGAGACGTGACTTGCCAAATGGGGCCAAGGCGCGTATCATGCCACCAGGACATGATGCTATGGCGAGAGGAAAGGTTGCTATGCGGGTTGATGATGAGACGAGGAAGCGCCAGGTGGTTTCACAGATGCCCACGGCGCACGTGCCGGTGCCCGACGTGATGCCACCGGAACTGGTGCCGACGCGCAAGCTCCGCTCGATCAGACCCACTGGCGAAGATACCTTGGTGCTGGCGGGCATCTCGGGCATCACCCCCATCCCCGTGCGCACACAGGACGATCTCATCATCGACGCCGTCTGGTTCCGCAGCTTCCATGCCTGGTTGGATCGTGCCAGCGGGGGGCGCGCGGCCAAGCTCATGCCACTGCTATCATTTCTGGTGATTGGTGGTTCGGCTTCGGTACTCAATCTGGTCATCATCTTCGCGCTCGACTTCATTCGCCATCCCATGCCCAAAGACTTGGTGCTGCACACCATCTACTCGGCCATTGCCACAGAGGTCTCGCTGATCTACAACTTTATGCTCAATGATCGCTTCACCTTCCGTGCTTTGGTAGACATGCGGCGTTCCTGGCTTCAACGCTGTATTCGCTTCCACGGCCCAGCCTCGGTTGGTTTTGTGCTGACGTTGGCGCTTTCCAACCTCTTCGTCATCTTGCTACCCGCCCACCTCCCGCATAACAGCGTCATTGCCCAAGCGATGGCCATCGTCATTGTGACGGCGGTGAACTTCACCATGCATCGCTTCTGGACCTATCGCCCCAGCAAGAGTGCTGCCGCCGCGCATTGATGCCCGATATGGTCAGGCTTCGATCACTGGATGATAGTCGTCGGGGTTGTCGAAGCCTGCGATCCAGGCGGCAGCTTGGTGGCAGGTCTGCATCGTCGGTGGCACCCGCAGCAGATAGAGCTTCCCCGTCGAGGGATCTCGCACCTGCAAGGTGACCAATGGCTCATCATCAGTGATGGCCACCTGAAGCAGCCGCCGCGAACCGCCATGGTCGCGGTCGGTGTCGCGCACCGTTGGCTGTGCCTCGGCAATGAAACGTTCTAGCCCCATGCGTTCAAGCATCACGCGACGTACCTCGGCATTTTGCTCGTTCAGCACCTGGGCGGCGGTGATGGTCGTGGGGTGAAAGGCGACGCGGCCTGGCACCTCGACGCCATGCCAGCGCACCGCTGTACCTGTCACGGCGGGCGGCAGAGCGCGAATCGCCGTGCCCCCGATGTCAACCCACTGTGCGATTTGCAATTCGCTGGGCAGCGCGGCCAGCCGCCCGCAGCCGCTCACATCCAATTCATCGATATGATGGAGATTCGGCGGCAGACGGCTCAGATTGTGACAGTCGCGGGCATCCATTTTGCCTAAGATGGAAATGCTGGGATCATCCCATTGGGTCAAGCTGTGACAGCCGACGATGGAGAGGAAACGCACGGTCATTCGTGGGGGCAGGGCCACCAGGGACGTGCAATCGTTGAGCACGACGGTGGTGCTGGCGGCGGCGCTGGCGGGCAGTTCTCGCAAACCGCTGCACCGGGTGAGGTCCAGCACGGAGGTCGCGGTGCAGTCCTCTGGCAGATCGGTGAGCAAGGGAGATCCATTCACCCGCAATTCTGTGACGTATATCCGTTGTGGCAGTTGACGCAGGCGTGGCGACCCTCTGATGGAGCATTGCCCTGTGATCTGCATATCCGCCGGGAGGGCCGTCAGGTTCGTGCACCCCTCACTGGTGAAAGTCGCGAGCGTGAGATGGGGTGGCAACGTCCTGAGGTTCTCGCACATGCGGAGGTCCACCTCACAGCGTGGGCCAACCCGCAGGGCTGAGAGATCCGTCAGCGTACATCTCTTGATGTTGAGGTCATTTTCGACGTACAGTTCAGCTTCGGCGGGGATGGGAATCGTGAGATTCCAGAGATACAGGCTTTTGCAGCGCAGCTTCCGTGGCCACGCGGTGAGCAATGATGCATCATGGATGATGAGGTCATCCACCGTCAGCGAGGCTGGCAGGGCCTTTGGTGGCGCGATCTTCTCTTGTTGGTAAAACCGTAGATCACCAGTGACGACCATTTCATCAGGAACCCTGCCTGTTTGTATGGCAAGCATGGCATCTTCAGGTGAGAGCATGGTCGTCATCGGAATGGTTCCCCTAGTCGCTCACCGTGCGAAAGCTGACGCCGCGTGTGCCGCGTCGCCGCTCGGGCACATATTCGCGCTGCTGCCAGACGCGGTACGTCCCTGGCTCCAGCGGAATCGCCGCATGCTCCTCATGAATGATGCGTGTGGCTTCGAGGATCTTGAGGTACAGCACACCCTGCACGAGCCAAAGCTCCGCCGCGTGGGGGTCCGCGACGCGGTGCGTGTGGCCAGTGACCTCGCCATGCGCGAGCACGGGGTCATGCAACCGCACGCCCCCCTCAGGGATGGCATCGATGGTCGCGATCAAGACATCGCCGTGTCGCCAAAGCATCAGGGGTGCTCCTTTCGTTGCATGCAAGGGGAACTCGTTGCGGTGTATTATATCAGCACACAAGGCACCATGCAAAGAAGCGGCGAATATCGGGAGCGGAGGTCCGAACGATGGCGCATCCCTGGCACCATGCCATCATGGCCGCGCGCGCATATGGCGGCGTGCCAACCGACTACCTCGCCCTGGAAAGCTGGATGGACTACACCAAGAGTCACGTGGCCGACTGCCGCCATCGCCTCTTTTTGCATAATGCCTGGGGCATCTTCGTTGCCGAGCGCATCCTGGGGGTGACGCTGAAACGCGCATCGGATGGCAAGGTGCTGCCCACCCGCCCCCTGCTGGAGGACCACGTGCTACAAGACTTTGGCAAGATCCCGACGCTCGCGTATTGCTTGGCGCAATTGCCTGCCCTCCCGCTGGCCGATGAGGTCACGACGTTGGCGCAGTGTCAGCAAGCGGTGGCACAGTTCGGCGGCGAATGGGCTGACTATCAGCCAGTGCATGCGTTTCTGGATTGGCCGCGTGACTATCTGCCCGATGAGCGCTATCGACGCATCTTGCACAATGGCTGGGGCGTGGCGCTGACCATCGAAGCCTTTGGCGAGACGTTTACCCGTCCCTCCGATGGCGTGGTGGTCGCCACCCGCGCCATCGCTGAATCCCATATCAACAATGAGTACGTGGCCATCCCCACGCTCGAAGACTGCCTCACTGGCATCAGCATTCAGCGGTGGATGTGCCTGCGTGCCATGCCCGCTACGTTATTTGACTGAATGCCCCCACCAGGAGGTTCGCCCCTATGCGCCAACAACTGATGCCCGACGCTATCATCCACATCGGTCAGCAACATGCCGTGCGGGCCCACTGGGCGAAGGTGCGTGCGACCATGGCGGCGCTGTTTGGCGACCGTGTCGGCGAAGTGACACTCAGCCTCACGGATGTCGCCACCGACCAGCGCTTTTTGCGCGGTTTGCAGATCGTGGCGCTGGACGCGAGCGGGCAGGTGCAGCCCTATGACTTCAAGACGCGCTGGTGGGCACAGTGGCGCTTCACGGGACGCGACCGCGCTCGCTATGCCCAGGCACACCTCGCAGATATGGCAACTAGCGTAGGCTCTGCCTTCCCCGACGCCACCCGTGCCGCCTTGCAAGCCCTGTGCGAGGCACAATTGGGGGTGGAGTTTTTGCAGCATTGGGACCGCCAAGCGAGCCTGACCTGGATGTTTGACTGCCAAGCGCCGCCCCCC
>JACDGC010000264.1 GCA_013815535.1 Ktedonobacterales bacterium | reverse complement strand
GCGCGGGGCTTGCTATCGATTATACTGTTTCCATGACGGGTGATCACGTGGAATACGCTTTCTTACTGCCGCAGATGACGCGGCAGTTCGGCATTCTGCACAATCTCTTGATTCGCCGTCAGGGAGATGCACACTCATGGCCGCCATTTCTTCCGCCAGCATCGCGTCCGTGCCTTCATCTGATGCCCCCCGCCGCAGCCTGGGGCAGGGGCGCTATATCATCACTGATGCATTGCACGCGGGCGGTGGCCGTGCGTTGTTGGTTGGTCGCCCGACTGGGATGAATCAGTCGGTGCTGATCGAGCGCATCAGCGGCCTCAGCCAAGCTGCCCTGGCGCGTGCCATGCGCCAGGCCGATGCCGTGCTGGAGCTGGCGCATCCCAACTTGGCCCGTGCCATCGACTGTTTTGTGGAAGAGGCTGCCTTGCATGTGGTGATGGTTGCCGGACCTGGGGCGCTGCTGAGTGACCCACGCGGCATCGTCAACGAGGGTGAGGCGGTGGCCATGGGGACGCAACTCTGCAATGCCCTCGGCTATCTCACCTTGCGCGGCATCTCCCCAGCGCTCAGCATCGACCCCTCGACGGTCTATCTCACCACCGCTGGCCGCGTGAAGCTCACGAATCTGGCGGCGCTGTTGGGGGTGCGTCTGCCCCGCCGTTCGCCGCGCTTGCCTGCCCAGGCCCAATCACCAGTTTTTCGCATCGGCGCGCTCATGCACCATGTGCTCACGGGCTGGCCGCGCCGTTCGTTGCAGACTGCGCCCGCGCTGGCGACCTTGCGGCCCGATCTTTCCAGCGCTTGCTGCGCGACCATCTCGCAGGCACTTGCCCCAGTTGATGGCTGGGCCTCCCCTGCCGACCTGCGCTATGCCCTGTTGCAGATCCCTGATTGATAGCGCAACGTGGGCCTTGGATGTGCTGGTCAAGTCATGCCATGCGGAGGGTTCTTGATGCGCGAAAATGCGGCGGTTCATCCACTCAGCATCACGCTGTTGAGCGGCGATGAAGCGGCACAGGCGGTTGGGGCGCTTGGCGCGCTGCTGCGCGATGCGGTGGAAGGCGGGGCCTCGGTTGGCTTCGTCGTACCCCTGGCGGAGGACGTGATCGCGGCGTATTGGGCGGGCATCGTGGCAGAGGTCGCACGTGGCACCCGCCTGCTGTTGGTGGCTCGCCAGGGCGCGCAGATCGTCGGCACCGCGCAGTTGGATCTGGTGCAACGGCCCAACTCACTCCATCGGGCCGAAGTGCAGCGTGTGCTGGTGCTCAGCCGCGCACGCCGCGCGGGCATCGCTCGCGCACTGATGCTGGCCGTCGAAGAGGCCGCGCGTGCGCGTGGCCGCACCTTGCTGGTGCTGGATACGCAAGCGGGCAGCGCCGCCGAGCCGCTCTATCGCGGATTGGGCTATACCGAAGCGGGGCGCATCCCCGACTATGCGGGCGCGCCCGATGGCAGCCTCATCGCCACCGTCATCTTCTATAAGCACATCTAAACGGCGTAGGTTATGAGCATGCCATTGCCATCGGCGCTATAGAGGGTGGTCAGGTGGCCATGAGCATCCCAATCAATGGCCTGCACGAGCACATCTTGCGTCTGGGCGGCCAGGGGTTGCCAGTCCTGCGGGGCAGCATCGCCAAGGTTGGTAGCATAGATTTGGTAGGCAGGGTCGCTTTGCGAGTTGTGCACGAACTGCGTCACGAGCGTGCCATCGGGGGTGACGTACCCACCATAATAGGGAAGGGATACGCCAGTTGGCAGGGTCGGTCCAACCTCCCAGCGCTTGCCGCCATCTGACGAAGCGTAGAGTTGGGTTTGCGTTTGTGCTAGCCAGACAGTGGTGCCAGGCACAACGGATACCAAAGTCAATGGCTGTTGGTTGATGGTGAATGTTGCTGGTTGCCAGGTGCTGCCCCCATCCGCTGACCGCACCTGGGTGGTTCCTCCCGCTGTCGAGGGTGTGAGGCGCACATACAGCGTTGCCCCGGCCACGCCCACGAATGCGAAATCCGCCGCCGCGAAGCGATCTATTCCAGTGACCCAAGTTGTGGGGCCACCATCCGTACTTTTCGCGACGAGATGGGTCTTGGCAGTGGCGGAAACCATTGGCCCTTGGTATTTACCTATGAAAAGGGTCGTTCCCAGCCATTGCATGCTACCGCTGCACGCCGCGCCGTCTGGCAGCGTGATGGGGCTCAACATATTCCCGCCATCCTGTGATTGCCAGCATTGGGCGGGCGTCGGTTCCCTGTCAACGACATTGGTTGCCACTGCGATTAGCTCGGGGTGTGCCGCGTTCAGTGTGAGGGAACAGGTTGCACCTGAGATGATGGTTGACAGCTGCGACCACGATTCCCCCCCATCGTGCGAAACGTTCAGTGAGATGTTCTGACTATCGGCTCTGCCACAGGCATAGCGCACTCTGCCATCCACCGACCGTGCGATGGCGTGCGCGCCCGTGGGTTTCGTATAGTTCCACCCAGGTGGTAAGCTATTGGCGCCGATCATGGTGACACCAACGGATGTCACCATCTCTCCTGTCTCTGTCGGCGGGGGCGGATGAACTGCGGCTGGCGTTTTGCTGGTGAACCGTTGCGGTATAGAGGCGATGCCCGCGATCACCAGCGCGAGGGCCAAGGCACCCAGCGCGATGACGCGCCACGAGATGGGCGGCACAGGATGCGCGGCGGCGTCGTCTAAGGGGGCTTCGTGAAGCTCGAAATCGGGTTCTGGTGACATCGGCAGGATTCTCCAACGGGGGTAGATGGGTGGTTATGCGAGCGTCAGCGTCGCGTGCACCGTTCCCGCGCGCTCGGCGGCGGCGGTGAGTGCCACCTCTGTGCCCAGCGCGGCGCGGAGCGTCCAATCGATGCGGGCTGAGCGCGCGGCGGGGTTGTCGACGCCCAAGAGGCGGTCCAGCGCTTGGGCGCGGCCTTCCAGTTGGCCCACCTCCATGCGCTGCTTGCCCGCCAGGATGTCCGCGCCCTCGGGCAGGTCGAGCGTCACGCTGATCGGGCGGACGACCTGCCGTTTGCGGGCTTGGCGGCTGGTGTCGGTCGGCAAAAAGCCCTGGTTTTCGAGCAGCACGGTGATTTGCCAGGTGTCTTCGCCCAGACGCGTCACCGCCGTTCGTGGGAGGGCAAGGCGCGGCGACGCGAGCGCCAGACTGAGGGTGAAGGCCGCATGTTTTTCGAGGATGCCGCGCATATACTGTGGCGGCGGGTTCTGCTCAACGGTTTTATACGGGAAGCCGCCGATCTCCACTGGCCCCAGTTGGGAATGCTCGAAGGGATGCCAATCAACGAACCCCGCGTCGCCAAGCTGAGCATCGTTCCAGCGCATGATCGCCAGATCGTCCTCTTCGGGGTGGCTGCGGTCCCATTCGATCCATTTGCGATCATTGATCCCTGCTTCGTTAGGCAAATCCCACAACTCAGGCGTGAAAGCGAACCAGCCAAAGAGATCATAGCCCGAGTCATCCGCGCCACCATGCGTCACGCCTTTGGGATCATAGCGAAATTCGTGGTAGGTGGAAGCATGGCGATAGCCCGTGATGGCCTGCCCCCGTCCGCCAAAGTGTTTATAGACCGCGAGATCCTCGGTGGGCAGGGCCTCATCAGATTGCGTGCTGAAGGGCCGCAACAGCACGCCGCCCGTGCTGTGGTAGGTATATTGGCCATTGATGTTGGGGCGGGCGCGCCAGGCATCCATCTCGGCGCGTACCTCGGCTTCTGAAAGCGGATAGGGGCCACCCCCGGGCTCTTCGTCGCGTCCGGCCCACTGGTGGGGATAGTTGCGATTCATGTCGATGCCATACGGTTTAGGGGCGATCTCATAGCGCCAGCCATCATAATTGCGAATCGTGCCTTCGGGCAGCAGGGTGTAATAGGTGCCGCCGGTCTCATCGAAGTCTCGTGGGCGCATGACGCGCGGGTCGCTGGTGCTGGCCTTCCACGCGCCATGCGGATCGATGCGCCGCATGAGCAGGATGCGGCCATCGCCGTCGATATCCGCTTCCTCCAGCCCATCACGCGCTTCGGGGTAGGGATAGCGGCGCGTGTTGCTGCGGATGTGATAGGGCGTCGTCAGATAATATTCCGCGCCGTCGGGGCACAGCCGTGGGGCGATGTAGGTTGTCTGGTGATCGATGAGGTCGGTGATACGCGGGTCGTGACCATATTCGTGTAACCACCACCAGATGGTGTAGAGGCAGGCGGTGGAGCCCACCACTTCACCCGCGTGCGTGTTGCCGTCGATCCAATAACCCGGTTTGGCCAGGGCGGGGCCAGTGGCGCCGTTGGTGAGCGTCACCAGCCACATTTCCCGCCCCTCGGTGCTGCTGCCAAAGGATTCCAAGCTCGCCAACTGTGGGCGGGCGGCCACCATTGCGCGCAGATGTTGGGTGAGTTCATCGAAGCGATAGAAGCGCGTGAAGTCAATCTCGGGTAAAGGTGGCATGGCGCTCATGGGGGGCAACTCCTCGATGATGGGGTGGCGCGACCAGCGCACACGTGCTAGCGCGCCAGTTTGCGCGCTTCGCTAACGCGTTTTGCTTGCTCCTTATACGCGGTGGCGACGGCTTTGTCGTCAGACTCTTTGGCCAGCGTGTTGAGGGCGTCCTCGAATTGTTTGAGGGCCTCGGCGAGGGCCGCTTTGCCAGCGCGGTTGGCCTCAGTCGTGAAGCCACGGACGATTTCGGCGGCGCGTTCTGGCTGACCATTGCGAATGGCGATGTAGGTCGCTTCGGCGAAGAGGGGCACCTCGCTTTCCAGATAGCCGCCGCGTTCGTCACGGTCGGCGATGTGCCCGGCGATGTCACCCACCAACCGCAAGGCTACGTCGAAGGCTGGCAGCGCTTGCGCGAAATCATCATTATCAAGGGCGATGCGGGCGGTGCCGTGCTGCGCCTGGGCTTGCAGCCAACGATAGCCAGTGTCGCGGGCCAGATCGTGCGCTTCGGCGAAGCCACGTGCGGCCAGGTCAAACTCCAGCCGACCGCGCCGCCCCTGCGCGATGGCGAGGGTGGCCAGCGCCTGCGCGCCGCGCTGCTCGGTTTCGCGGAAACGCGGGATCATTTCTTCGATGGCCGTGATGCCTTCTTCCCAGAGTTCCCGCTCGATCAACACGCGTCCGCGTCCCACCGTCGCCAGCCCCTCGCCCACGCGATCTTCCCCGGCGCGGAACTGGTCTTGCGCACGATTGAAGAGGGCCACCGCATCATCCAGGTGGTCGCTGCGCAGGGCCAGCTCGGCTTGGGCCAGCAGGGCATCGGCGGTGGCGGTCAGGTCGCCCGCCTCCGTTCCGCTGCGTTCGGCGGTGGCGAGTTGTTGCGCCGCCACTGCGGGTTGATTGAGATCCATGGCGATCTCGCCGCGTACCAGGGCGATCCAGGCGGGGGCAGCGGTCACGCGCCCCACTTGCAGTTTGCCTTCGGCTTCGCCCAACAAGGCGCGAGCTTCGTCATAGTGGGCGGCGACCAGGGCCAGGCGTGCCTGCCCCAGCAAAGCCCCGCCTTGGCCCGCGAAGCTGCCCGCGTGCGCGAAACGGCTGGCGGCTGCTCGATATAGCTCATCGGCCTGGGCGGTGTTGCCCCGGATGCGCGCGATCTCGCCCAGGCCCAGCTCCGCGCTCGCCTCGGCCAAGGGATTGGCCATCTCTTGAGCCATGGTGCGGGCGTCCTTGAACTGCTCTTCCGCTTTGCGCAGGCTTGAGCGGCGCAGTTGGGCCTCGCCCAAGCGCGCGGTGGTGCGGGCCGTGCCGACGCGCTCGCGCAACGACCGGAAGGTGCGCTGGGCACGTTCGAGCACGGTGATGGCTTGCACCAGTTGCGCGCGTTGCAGGTGCAGGTCACCCAGGGTCGCGTTGGCCTCGGCTTGGCCGCGTGCGTTCTGCTCCACGCCATACAATTCCAGCGCGCGTTGCGTCTGCGCCAAGCCTTGCTCCAAATCGCGCGCGGCGATGGACGTCGCGCCCAGCCCCAGCAGCGCATCGGCCTCGCCGAGTTCATACTCC
>JACDGC010000263.1 GCA_013815535.1 Ktedonobacterales bacterium | reverse complement strand
CCGTTGGTGTGGTCGTTGGCTGAGGCCGCCGCGCTGGTGGGGGTGCTCATCTGGCAGGTGCGCCGCCGCGCCGCCACCGCTGATGGGCTGCTGCTCGCGGTCGTGCCTCTTTGGTTCGCGTGGCGCAGCCCGATGAACTATTTTGCGTTTTTGCCCGCGTTGGCCCTGGTGCTGATCCTCAGCCAGGGGTGGGTTATTGCGCGGGATGCTCCTCCGCCGTTGGCTGCACATCCGTGAGGCTGGCAGGCGGCGTGGCGTGCCACAAGCGCAGATATTGCTTCACGCGCAGCAACCGCGCCGCGATGCCAGCCGAGGGCGGCAGCATCGCCAGCGCTGTGGCGACATCGATGACCTCTGGCTGGCCTACCACGATATCTTGCCCTCGAAAGCGCACGGTGGCCCCCTCCGCTGCCTGGATGTTCTTGCACCAATCCGTGTCGGTGCCATAGGGCATTGGCACCAAAAAGCCACCAGGGACGGCGTCGAGGCGCACGGGGGTGGCATATTCACGGCCCGACTTGCGGCCCTGATGAAAGATGACGCCCAGGTTGCCACGCTCGCTGGCGGCGGACCGCAGCATGCGCGGATTCGTGTACCGTTTGTTGAATTCGCGGATGTTCGCGGGCAGCTTTTCGCGATTCGCCAGCACCAGACCAATGCCCGCGCCAACGCCCGCCAGCGTCACCCCAGTGACGAGTAGCGCGCGCCCGATGCCTTTGCCACGTTGTTTTGCCATGGTGTTTCTCCTATGCTAATTCGTGAGGGAACTTTGCTTAGATCATGCACCAATCCATGGAGAAATGCCATTTTGGAGAAAAATGGCTAAAACGCCTCGCTCCATCATACGCGCCGAGGATCATCAACGCGCAGCTGAAACGTGGCGGCGGAATGGTAATGCCGCTCACAAGAAGCGCGCTTTCGCTAGGCTGGGCCTGACATTTTCCCTGGCAATATCAGTGAAACGGTGCGCGTCGCCCCGAAAAATCCGCCCCACAGCCGGAACCTGGCGCAACCCTTGCAGGTGCCCATGGGGGGTGCTACAGTGGAAGGACAGACGAAGAAAGAGAAACATCGTTCACGACGATTGCCCCCGTGCATTGAGCAAGCAGACAACGTGATAGACCGCATGGTCCTCAACGATGAGGGGCCGTTTCCGAGATCGCCCTGGGAGGTTTACCACTTATATGGCTATTGCCGAGACCAGCGTCCGACAGGACGGTCAGAGCCTGGAATCATGGATCGATGCCTGTGCGGCGCATACGCGCCCCGACCGCATCCACTGGTGCGATGGTTCGCAAGCTGAATATGATGCCATTGTCGCGGAGATGTTGGCCAACAAATCGCTCACCCAACTCAACCCCGCGACATATCCCAACAGCTACCTCTATCGCAGCGACAAGAGCGATGTGGCCCGCACCGAAGAAGTGACCTTCATCTGCACGGAGCGCCAGCGCGACGCGGGCATCACCAACAATTGGATGCCGCCCAGTCAGGCGCAGCAACGCGTGTGGCCGCTTTTCAAGGATGCCATGCGCGGGCGCACGATGTATGTGATTCCCTATCTGATGGGCACCCCCAGTTCGCCTTTCGCCAAGGCGGGCGTCGAATTGACCGACAGCCCCTATGTCGTGCTGAGCATGCGCACCATGACGCGCATGGGCCAAGTCGCGCTGGACCACATCCGCGCGACGGGGGCATACGCGCCGGGGCTGCATTCGCTGGGCGACCTGGACCCCAACAAGCGCTTCATCATGCACTTCCCCGAGGAAGAGATGGTGTGGAGCGTCGGTTCGGGCTATGGCGGCAACGCGCTGCTCGGTAAGAAATGCCTGGCCTTGCGGTTGGCCAGCTACACCGCGCGGCGCGAGGGCTGGCTGGCCGAGCACATGTTGATCCTCGGTTTGCAAGACCCCACTGGCAACGTCACCTATATGGCCGGGGCCTTCCCCAGCGCGTGCGGCAAGACGAATCTGGCAATGTTGGTCTCTCCGCTCGAAGCGCAGGGCTACCGTGTGTGGACGGTGGGCGACGACATCGCGTGGATGCGCATCGGTCCCGATGGGCGGCTGTGGGCGATGAATCCCGAGGCGGGTTTTTTTGGTGTGGCTCCCGGCACGGGCGCAGACACCAACCCAAACGCCATCGCGACGGCGCACAGCAACACCATCTTTACCAACGTGGCCCTGACCGCTGAAAAAGAACCTTGGTGGGAAGGCATGACGACAGGAACGCCGCCCGCTGGCATGACCGATTGGCTGGGGCAGCCCTATCAGTATGATCCCGCGAATAAAAAAGTGGCCGCCCATGCCAATTCGCGTTTCACCGCGCCCGCGCGGCAATGCCCCAGCATCTCGCCCCATTGGGAAGATCCGCAGGGGGTGCCCATCTCTGCGATCATCTTTGGCGGACGGCGGGCGCGTGTGGCACCGCTGGTCTATCAATCACGTTCGTGGGAGCACGGCGTCTATGTCGGCGCGACGATGGCCAGCGAGACGACCGCCGCCGCGACTGGCAAGGTGGGGGTGGTGCGCCGCGACCCCATGGCGATGTTACCCTTCTGTGGCTATAACATGGCTGATTATTTCCAGCATTGGCTCGACATGGGCCAACGGGTCGCGAATGCCCAGGGGCAACGCCTGACGGCCCCCCCAGCCATCTTCCACGTCAATTGGTTCCGTAAGGGCACGGATGGCAAGTTCCTGTGGCCGGGCTTTGGCCAAAACGTGCGGGTGTTGCGCTGGATGCTCGAACGCATCCAGGGAAGGGGTGCCGCACAGGAAACCCCCATTGGGCACGTCCCTACCCCGGATGCACTGGACCTGGAAGGACTGAACCTCAGCCCTGCCACGGTGGCGGCGCTGTTGCATGTGGACCGCAACGAGTGGCGCACCGAGGCGCTCGATAGTGGACGCTTCCTCAGCGAATTTGGCGACGATCTGCCCGCGACGCTGCGCGAGCAAAATAGCGCACTGCTTCGCGAGGTGGGCTGGCATTAACCCAGCACTTACTCCAACCCCAAAGACCCACACCAGCCATAGCTGATGTGGGTCTTTGGGGTTGGTAGCATCCGCCCCGCTTCACTGTCACCCCATGCATCCACGCGCTGTTAGACCGTCTACCTCATTCGTGTTGCGTTCCACCATGATAAAACCCCCTCACCATCCGAAGATGGCAAAGGGGTGAGGGTCGCGCCGCGCCCTATTGGCTGAGCGTGGCGAAGATCTGGTCGAAGCTGGGCGAACCCCAACCCGTCACATAGTCCCACCCGGTCGTCGCGACGAAGGGATAGAGGGTGGGATAGTTGCCCTTGGTGATGTCGTTATATACCTTGCTGGCGTTGCTGCCATTGGCAAGGGTATAGAGCGTCTGAGGGCCACCCAAGGTGGGTTTGCCTTTCGCCGTCAGGGCTTGGTTCACCACATCGGTGCCAGCCGCCCAGATGGGCGCTGCCGCGCTGGTGCCGCCGACTGGCAACCACAGCCCGCTGTAATAGAACGAGATGTTGATGGCCGCCGCCGAAACATCCGGCACCTGGCGTTGGCCGTTCGACTGCGTGTTGCTGAACCCCGCTGCCTTCGTGCTCTTCTGCCAGGAAGGCAGGGTGAAGCTCGGCTCGGCGCTCAAGCCACCACCAGACCCCCACGTGTTTTGGCACGCGCTGTGGTCAGGGGCACTGTTCAGCCAAGTCTGTTCGTCGGTGCGGGCGCCAGTGGCGATGTCGGTCGTCAGCGTGGTGCCACCAACCGAGATGGCGTAGGGCGCGCTGGCTGGGAAGCTGAGTTGTTTCGCGCCAAACTGGCCGTTGCCATAGGCCGCACAGTCGCCACTGGCAACGAAGACGCTGATACCTTCCGAGGCCAGGAGTTTCATGGCATCATTGACGGCATCCATGTAGGTCGAACTCAGGTCGGCCTCGAAGTCACCGTAGCTGATGGAAAGAACCGTGACTTTCTTATCCGCAGCAACCTGATGCAGGATATCGAGGAGTTCCGTTTCCCACTGGGCATTGTTGGGTGAGTAGTAATTGATGATGTTCGCGCGGGTCATGCCCAGCGCCATTTCCAAGTCCAGGGTGGCTTCGCCAGCACCAGGGCCTTGGTCGGCGGGGGTATCGCTCGACTTCACATCGACATTGACCGTTTGCAGACGATCTTTGCCATAGAGTTGTGCGCCCTTGGCATCCGTCGCGCAGAGCGAGTAGTTGACGACATCCGAACGGCTATAGGTGTCGAACTCGACCATGCCGATCGCGGTTTTGCTGCCATCGTAGCCCTGATTTTGCAGGGCATCGATGCCATAGGAAGCGCGCAGTTCCTTCCACGTCAGCAATTGGGTGAAGTTGAAGCCGCTGCCAGTGAGACCCGAGATCGGAATGCCGATGCTGGCGAGCGAGCAGTCACCATCCACATTGGGCTTCGTCTGCGTCTTGGCAGGCAGATTCTTGGGCATGGTGAAATTGCTGTAGTGCTTGATGGTCGTGCTGCAATTCGATGTGGGGTCTTTGGGATTGTTGATGTTGCATTTCAACGCGCCCTTGGTGTTCAGACCGTTGATGCTGGCGACGAGATTTTGCGTGTTCGCGGGCAGCGTCGGAGCCTGGTTAGGCCCATAGTATTGCTTATCCGCCGAATAGACGAGTTGGATGCCGAACGCTTTGTCAACCTGGGCCGCCGAGCCCGTCACCGAGAGGGCCGCGCCCGTGTCAAAGGTCTGGGCGACCTGCAAGCCAGCGCCCTTGAGGAAGTCGGTCAGCTTCTGCACATCCGAGGCGGGCGGCGAGAAGCGCGCGGCGATATCCTGCGGATTCAGGTAGTGACCAAATTCCGAGGAACTGGGGTCATAGATTGCCGCTGTACATTTTTCCAGGTCGGCGTAATCGACATTCAGGGCGATGTTGAGGCTGATGGCCTGACCATCGGGCACATTGCCGCCGCTGTTGGTGATGGGGTTAGAGAGACCACCAGAGCTGGTGAGTGGCGGTGCCACATAATGGGCCGCGCACGCTGCGCTGGTGGTGGTGGCAACGCTGCTGCCGCCAGGCACATCACAGGCTGCCAGCAGGAGCGTGGGCACCCCAACGAGCATGGCCAGCCGGGCTGTCCAGCGGGACCAATGGGACGAAGAGCGTGAATGTTGCATCCGTTTGCGGCTGAGAGCTCTCAAATGATGAGGGCTGGGTGGTAGCCGCTCCCCCTTTCTTAATGAAGCCAAGGTGAAAAAGTCTCCGGCGTCATGTTTCGCCAGAGGGGTCCTTGTGAGCATACCGCATCATCCGTCCCAGCGCGGTCTGAATGCCAGTGATGCATATCACTTTGCCTCATATTGTGAAACAGATCACACGCTTGGTGCGCCTGCCGAGGGATGTCATGGTGAACTTCTTCACACCCTTCCTAAATTGTGCGAGTCTTCCTTGCCACGCTATCCTGACGCTGCTATGCTCAAAAACGACAGCCCATCCGGCATGTGCCCCAGCAGCGGAGTTTGAACCAGCGGTTCATCGCATGCTTCAACACCCGTTGGCCCCTGTGGGGTGGCAGCGCGCCGGACGCCTTGGGCAAGACTCGAAGGAGATTTTCGCGGATGTCTATGCATCATTGGTTTGGTCGGCGCGGGGGAGTGCGCCCCTTGACGGTCGGCGCGGCAGCGTTGGTCGCCACTTTTACGCTGGCGGGGTGTGACCTGTCAAGCCTGACGGGCGGCACCAGTTGCACGCCGCAGACCTGCGACTACGTGGTCAACACGCTCGTCGCGGTGAATGGCACGGGTGGCACCACATTGCTGGCCGACAGCGAAACCGCCGTTTTTCAATTCGATGGCAGCAAATGGACCAAGGTTGGCGCGGAAACCGCTGCCAAGCGTGATGCTCTGCTCGCCTCGCCCAGCTTCACGACTGACCAGACGCTCTTTTTGGGCAACACCACCTCGACGGATGGGGGCAAAACCTGGGCACCCCTGTGTGCCATCGTCAAGGCGCTCTCGCCAAACTTTGGCAGTGACCACACGGTCTTTGG
>JACDGC010000262.1 GCA_013815535.1 Ktedonobacterales bacterium | reverse complement strand
CGCCTCATTTTCCTATTCCCCCCACTGGCCACCCGTCAATCCGCTGCTCACCATGCCAAGCGATTGTGCACCCCCTCGGTGCGTGCCACGCCGCGTGGTGCTGTTTTGGTCCTTTCTCACACTGTCAGCGCGCTTCCGCCATGCTCGTCGTTTGGAACAAGATATGCAGACGAGCAAGAACGGGGGATATACCACCATGAAGGAGAGCCATAATCATGCAACCACAAGATCAATCCCTTTCTGTCACCCAGGGAGCTACCAGCGAAGCCCATACCCTTGTGCAGGAATTGCAAACTGTCTTGAATCGCTTCCTCGCCACGGGGACGACCCAAGCCGCCCAGGCAATCAATGAAGTTGCGGTCGCCGCTGAGCAGATGGGGCAGCAATTGCGCCAGGATCAGCAAGCTGGTTTAGCGGACACCGTTGACGGACTGGCACAGCAAATCCGCCACTTCACCACCACGATGCAGCAGCAAGACATTCAGACGACCTTGCACGACATCGAAGAAGGTGCCAAGCAACACCGCAACATCCTGATCGGCGGCGGCATCATTTTGGGCTTGCTCGCCGCGAAGGTCGCCAGCAGCCGCAAATCCTAAAGAGATGACGCTCAGCTTACATACCCGCCTGCCTCGTTGCAGCGCGGGTATTTTCTTGCAAGCGCCACAAACATGCAGGGCAATTGGGCATATGTGACGAATTGGCCACGGTAGGTTGACGCGGGAAAGCGGCCCAATGTCAAAATTCGTAATTTATATGATAATATATTCTATAGTACGTGATATTTACTGTGAATTTTATGGAGTATGGAAAAATGTGTTATACTCCAACTAGCCTACCAGCCCTAAGGCGAGGCACCCGTGAAAGGAACGCAGGATGCATAGTTTAGGTCGACGTCACCGTGTGCGACAACATTATCAAAAAATACCGAACCCCATACGCCGGGCAAGTCTGCAAGTCCTCGATGGTCTCGATATTGCCGTCTACATCATCGTTGGGACGGCCTTCGTCATTGCCGCCATCATGGCCCTCATCTTCAGTCTCTTAAATCTGGGTCACCATTTTGGCTTTTCGACGCTCGTTCCCGATTTTGGGACGACGGTCCTTGATTTCGTCAGCGATCTCTTGCTCGTGCTCATCATCATGGAGGTGCTGGGGACCATCCGATCATATCTCGAACACGGCGATACCTCAGTGAAGCCCTTCATTTTCATTGGCATCATTTCCGCCACCCGAGGCATTCTCTCCATTGGCGCTCGCCTTTCCATCGCTGGGGGAAGCCTCACCCCGGACGAATTCCGCAATAATATGATCGAGCTCGGTGTCAACGCCGCGATCATCATCGCCTTGGGGTCAACCCTGCGAATTATGGGAAATACCGCTGAAGCCCCGGATGATGACCTGCTCGAAGACACCGAGGAAGAAGGCGACGTTCGTATCGCGAAATCATGAAAAGCTGGGGACGAGCACGCAAACACGCGCTACCAGGCATCTCAATTGCCCTGTCGCCAGCATCTTCCCCAAACGGCAGAAAGCGCGAGACGAGGCCAGCATTGGCCTCGTTTCACCGCGCAAGCTTCTTGGCGCTGGGTCAGCGCCTCCTCTAGAGATGGAGGACGCCAAGCAAGAACCAAAGGAGGATGCCAATGCCGACGAAAAGAAGGGCCAATTGCAGCAGCATGCGATAGAAACGGCGCTGATAGAAGCGGAGAGCGGAAGGGGTCACCAAGCGCGTACGTTGCTTCGTAACGTCAGTGCGAGACATGAGAGCCTCCTTGCTATGAACAGAACCCATGATCAGTTGGAGACATAATAGCTGAAACCAGACAAGAAGCCAATTACGGCTAATCTTACAATAGGGCTCGTCGGGGAAATGACGCCATCCGTTCAGTTGGGGCTCGACTCTGCGACTGGCCCCGCCTCAAATTGCCACAACAACAATGCCCCACTCATCAGTGAGCAGGGCATTGTTGGGTATGGGGGCGTGATGCTAGCGGCGGTGTGCGGCATCGTCACCAACGGCGCGGGCACCCGTGTTGGTGCGTTCGCGGTTGGCGCGCAGGATTTTGAGTAGATATTGCTCGGAGTTGAGGTAATAGGGATTGCGCTTGATATACTTGCCTACGACAGCGATGGGGTGCAATTTCAGCAATTCGACCACCAGCGCGCCAGGGAGCTTGGAGTAGTCATAGTGCATCAAAGCGATGATGGGGGCATTCTGGAAGGTGAAGACGGCATCCGAGGCGGCTTCATATTTGAGGATCTGCTCGGGGGTGGCCACATCGCGCGTCAGCCAAGTCATGTCGATGGAGATGCGGACGCCACGCCATCCGTCGCGGTGGGCCTGGGCGATGAAGGTGTTGTGCGTGGAGAGGAGATGGTAGGGGTCGAAACGCTTGCCAACGAGGAATGGTTCGCGGTCGGTCTGCATGATCAACTGGCCAGATTCTTTGAGGGCTTCGACTTCCGCACCCATCTTGTCGAGGGCGTCCTCGATCTCGCGCACTGAGGCCGGCGTGCCAGCAAAGAGGCAGCGCTCCGAGCCATTCAGGCCAGTGAGCAGCAGCCGCGCGGTGACGTTGCGAATTTCATCGACTTTATTGTAGAGCTGGCAGATGTGCGAGCCGGGGGGGATGCGCGCTGAGGTACCCTCAACGTTCAAATCCATGACAACCTCCATGAGTGAGGGTTCGCGTCGGCTTTGCACACGGGCTGCGAATGGCAAACACGCCACCCGTCGTGCAGCGACGGAGAAGCGTCTGACGCAGGGGCAAACCGAGAGGCGAACGGGATAAGGATCATCTTTTCGTCAACGGTACTATAGCCAACTCTTCCCATACTGTCAAGCCAAAAGGGGTAATTTTCACAAATTCGCCGAAAATCGGTTATGATATCTGGCGTTTTCACGAAATTCATGACTGTACGGTTGAGGTCAACTTAAGATTTCGGTGATGGTGGCGACCGAGACTTCCGTGAGGCTCGTCACCACGCGGTCTGCGATTGCAAGCTCGCGGTTGGGGTGGCCATTGGTGACGGCGATGCAGCGCATGCCTGCCGCGCGGGCCGCTTGCACCCCATGCACGGCATCCTCGATGACCAGGCAGTTCGCTGGGGCCAGCCCCAGCGCGCGGGCCGCCGCCAGGAAGATATCGGGGGCGGGTTTGCCCTGCTCGGCATCTTCGCCCGAAACGGCGGCATCGAGATAGCCCCCTAGCGCCAGCACGTCGATGATCAAGCGGATGTTTTCCAGCGGGGCAGAGGAACCGAGGGCCTGGTGCCAACCCGCTGTATGCAAATCGCGTAGCAGATCGAGCGCGCCAGGGAGTGCCTGCGCGTCGGCGCGGACGATGTCGCGATAGAGCGCTTCTTTGCGGTCGGCCAGCCGTTGCACCTCTGCCGCGCTCGTCGTGGGCCAATAGCGTGGGATGATGTCGGCATTGCGCATGCCGAACGTGGCGCGGAAGTTCGCCTCCGTGAGCGTGACACCCGTCTCGGTGGCCAGGTGCTGCCAAGACTGCCAGTGTGCGGCGGCGCTGTCGATGATGACGCCATCCAAATCCCAGATGACGCCATGGCTGATGGTGGGCATGCGGTGCGCTCTCCTATGGTGGGGGCCGTTATTTCTTGAGTTGGGTAATGACGTAGAATAGCACAAAGCCATTGTTGAGGGCATGCAGCACGATGCCCGGCCACACCGAGCGCGTCAGCAACCGCAGTGCGCCCAGCAAGATGCCCAGCACGAGCAGCAGCCCGAATGACCCCGGCGAGAGGTGGACGATGGCGAAGACAAGGGCCGAGAAGACCACTGCCAGCCAGGATGGCATCACCGTGCGCAACCCTTGCATGAGGAAACTGCGGAAGAAGATCTCTTCGCAGATGGGCGCGACGATGGTGGCGGCGACCAGCGTCGCGATCAACGTGATGGGGGCGTTTTTCAACTCGCTGTCGATCAGTTGCTGGGCATTGGTCGGCGCGGTGATGTGAAAGTGCGTGTTCAGCGCGTCGATGGCATTGCCAGCCAAATAGATGACGACATAGCTCAGAATGATGAGCACCAGTGCGATTGCGGGGTTGAAGCCGCGAAACCCCAAGGCTTGCCCCACGTTGCCTGCCGCGCGGCGGCGTGCATAGACGAGTGGCGCGATGAGGAAGACCCCCTCAAGCACCGCCGTCAAAACGAAGGTGATCACCGCTGTGGCGATGTCTTGTTGCTGGGTCAGATGGGGTGTGCTGGCGTTGCCCGCCGCGCTGTTGCTGAAAAGGCTAAAAGCGATGAGCGGTCCCAGGGTGAGGATGACGCCGATGGCGGTGTCGCCCGCCGTCCAGGGGGCATAATCAGCCCGCACCCGCTCGGATGTGATCGAGTCCATAAAAACCTCTTTTGCCAGGCTGCGGCATGGGTCGAACGCCCGTGCCTGTGGTATACTACAAGAAAGATTGCGCTGACGGGTCTCGACATTCAGGCAAGAGGGAGTCTCCGCAGGAGCGATACCAATGCTGCCGGTCCGCATTAAAGGAACTATACCATGGCAAATACCGATGAAATACGTGAAGACCCCCACACCGGCATCAATTGGCATCGGCACCCGCGTGGTTGTCCGCATTACCGCGAGCGCTGGCTACCTGATACCAATGTCTGGCAGGGTGAGCCAATGTATCAAGTCTTTTGTTTACAAGATACGCCCCCCGTCACCGCCGAAGAGCAGGCGAAATGTCTGGTGAGCCACAACGCGTGCTGGCGCATCACTGAGGGCCGCAAGCGTGCCGCCGCCGCTGCCGCGCAATCCGCCGAGGCTCAATCACAAAGCGACGCCAGCGCCTAGCTCACTTTGGGCTTTTGGCAAGTCTCCATCCAGTCCCAGCACCCGTGACAAGCCACCCATAACGTCGTTATGCTCTTCCCCACTTACCACATCACCACCATGCTTCGCTGCGCCATCGCGCGATGCTCGTGAGCCAGCGCGCTCTGCCGCGTGCCCGTTTGGCAAGGTGCGCGCGGCTTCAGGACTGTGGTGCTGGCTGCGAACGGCGGTGGTTCCCATTCCGCTGAATGATGAGGAAGGCGACGATGCCATACAGTGGGATATAGCCGATCAGCCAGCCCAGCCACAGGGGGATGGGCGGCGGCGCGGTCGCCGTGACGGGGTAGTCGACCACACCCTGGCCAGCGGGGCCATCGACCACGATGTGCAGATACCATTGGCCCTGCACGGTGATCTCGACGGTGCCCTGCACGCCGCCCGCCACCTGTGGGTCGGGGGTGAGGCTGCCACGAATCTCGGTGGCGTGCAATCCCGGCCCCGGCACCGAGGCGACAGAGTAGGTGAGCGCCGTGCTGGTGCCGGGCTGCGGCGCGATGGCGAAGGGCAGCGCGAATCCCGCGTGGGCTGGCGCGGTGTAGAGGCTGAGCGTGAGGGGATAGGGCCCGGCATTGCCCGAAACGACCTGGGCGGGGGTGGCGCTATGCTGTGTGGCTGCCACGGAAAGGCCGATCTCGGTGACCAGCACGATCAGCGCGAAGACGCCAAGGGCCAGCAGCAGATGTTGCACGACTTTGGGCATCGGCTTCACGACCTTTCCACGAAGCGCAGGCCCAGGCCCATTTCCTGGCCAACCTTGGCACCGCCCCAGGCCCCCAGGACGCCGAAGGCCAGCGCGATGATGCCCCGGAGTTTGCCCACCGACAACAGCGCGTAGAATGCCACGACTGGGTCGGCGGTAGGTGCCCATGCGCCGCTCAATACCACGAATGCGACCACGAGCCAGGGCAACTGACCGACGCCTTGTCGATCAGTCACGCGGGTGACATCCAGGAGGAATGCGGTCAGCAACGGGGCCAGTGGCCACCGGAGGGCAATCACCGCCAGCATGCCCACATGGCCACGCAGATAGGCAAGGTTTTCGCTCTGGACGAGGGCATCCGTGGCGGGGGGCACGAAAAGAAAGACCAGCGCGACTAACACCAGCGCCAGCGCAGCCACGGCTGTCGCCGACCAGCGCCAGGGGATGCCATAC
>JACDGC010000261.1 GCA_013815535.1 Ktedonobacterales bacterium | reverse complement strand
AGCATGCCGATGGTGAACAAAATTTTGTTCCGCAGATCGGTCGAGCTCCAGATGCTCCGTACACGGTCCCACATAATGGTCTCCTCGACGACTTAGACTTCGGCGGGCGTCTTTTTGCCGCGCTTCGTCTGCACCGTCGTCTTCATTGGAATCAAATTTACCTGGCCACCCACTGCCTCAATTTTCTGACGCGCGGCAGCAGAACATTTATGCACGCGCACAGTGAGTTTGTGAGTCAATTCGCCGTCGCCTAAGATTTTGACGAGCTTCGCTTCATTGGCGCGGATGAAACGCTGGGCGACCAACGTTTCGGGATTCACTTCGTCCTCGCCTTCCCATTCTTCAAGTTGCTCGACATTGACGATGCCAAATTCCTTACGGAAGGGATTATCAAAACCGCGCAGAATGGGGAGGCGACGCGCCAGACGCATCTGACCGCCTTCGAAGTAGGCGGGGATGCTGCTGCCGGTGCGCGCCTTTTGGCCCTTTTGGCCGCGCCCCGAAGTCTTGACTTTGCCTGAACCATGGCCGCGCCCCAGGCGCAGTCGGCGATGGTTCGAGCCTTTAGGGGGCTTCAAATCTGAGATTCGCATTGTTACTCTGTCACCTCTTCAACGCGAAGGAGGTGTTTCACCTTAAAAACCATGCCCCGCACCGACGGGTTATCGGGAAGCTCAATGGTGTGGTTCAGCCGACGCAGCCCCAGCGCCACAATCGTGCGCTTTTGGTCAAAGGGGCGGCCAATCGAACTACGCACCCACGTAATGCGTAATTTCGCCATGATTCGTCATACTCCCTGGGAAGAGCGAGGGAGGCGCGATGCACGCGTTTCTCTCGCCACTTTCCGCTATTTTATCACGTTTCGGCCTGGAGCGCTAGCATTGCGGACCGGACCTTTGGGTCTATTGCTCGGATTGCTCCGGCGTGGGTGCCACAGGGGCCACAGTCGGCTCACTGGGGGGCGCGGCTAACGTCACAGGCGCTGGGGGCGGGGTCGTCCCTGGTTGCTGGCGGGCCACTGGGCCTGCCGTGCTGGGGCGACTGCCACCGCGATTATCGCCGCCGCGTCCGCCACCGCTGCCACCACGGCGGTCGCCACCGCCACTGCCGCCACGCTCACCACGGTCGCGGCGCGGGCGCTCGTTGCGCTCCGGCTCTGGCGTGGGGGCCAATGCTTGCGCCGAAACCTCGGCATAGCGGGTGGCGGCTTTTTGACCGATGACATCCGCCAACGAACGGTTGCGGCGTGCTGCCAGCACATCTGGCGCTATCAGTTCACGCAACGCCTCGATGGTGGCCGTCACCGTGTTCAATTCGCTGTGGCCGAACGATTTCGTCAGGATGTCGCGGATGCCAGCGGCCTCGACGACCGCTCGCACTGCGCCACCAGCGATGACGCCCGTGCCTGGCGCGGCGGGCTTCAGCATCACTTCCGAAGCTGAGAAGGTCGTGCGCACCATGTAGGGGATGGTCGTCCCCGACAGGGGCACGCTGATGAGGCGCTTGCGGGCATCTTCCGTGGCCTTGCGGATGGCATCGGGCACCTCGGCAGACTTGCCCAGCCCCATGCCGACGTGGCCATTGCGGTCGCCCACCACCACGAGCGCGCGGAAGTTGAAGCGTTTGCCGCCCTTGACGACTTTGGCGACGCGGTCGACTTTGACGACCGTTTCTTCGAGATTGAGTTGTTTGGCATCAATGCGTGGCATTAGAAGTCTAGCCCTCCCTCACGCGCGCCCGTCGCAAGGGCGGCCACACGTCCATGATACTGGTAGCCACCGCGATCAAAGACCACCTGGCTGATGTTGTGCGCTTTGGCGCGCTCCGCCAGGGCCTTGCCGATGGCGCGTGCCAGGGCGACCTTGTGGTTGGCCTCGATGCCCGCGATACCTTGCGGAATCTCGACGCCCTCTTCGCGCTGGGTGGGTTGAGCATTCGCGCCCGCCTTGCGCAGATCCGGCTCGAGCGAGGAGGCCGTCACCAATGTGCGGCCCGTGGTGTCGTCGATGATCTGGGCATAGATGTGCTTGCTGCTGCGAAAGATCGACAGACGTGGGCGGGCAGTCGTGCCGCTGAGACGTTTGCGCACACGCAGGTGGCGGCGCTGACGTGCTTTGGTGGAATTGAATTGTTTGATCATAATTTACTTCTTCTTTCCGCCCACCTTGCCGGCCTTACCAGCCTTGCGGCGGATGACCTCATTGGCGTATTTGATGCCTTTGCCCTTATAGGGTTCTGGCTTGCGGATGTCGCGAATCTGCGCCGCCACTTGGCCGACCATATATTTGTCAATGCCGTTAACGGTGCATTTCGTGGTGCCCTCCACCGTGAAGGAGATGCCCGCAGGGGGATCAACTTCCACAGGGTGCGAGTAGCCCACCTGGAAGACGAGATTCTCGCCCACCTTCGCTACGCGATAGCCGGTGCCATTGATTTCGAGTGTTTTCGAGAAGCCGGTGCTGACGCCAGTGACCATGTTGAACAACAGCGTGCGCGAGAGGCCGTGCAGCGCTTTGTGCGTTTGGGTATCATCCGGGCGCGTCACCGTCAAGTTGCCGTCATCCTGATTGATGGTCAGGTCTGGCGTGAACTGGCGCTGAAGGGTGCCCTTCGGTCCCGTCACTGTAATCATATTCTCCGGGGTGATCTCGACTTTCACGCCTTTAGCGACGGGAATGGGCTTTCTGCCGATGCGAGACATGATTGCGTATTCTCCCGACTGTTCTTACTTGGTTGGCTCTGGCAGCGTCAGGGCGCTACCAGATGTAGCAGACGACCTCGCCACCCATGCCCAACTGATAGGCTTTGCGGCCCGTCATCAGGCCCTTGGGGGTGGAAATGATGGCAGTGCCCAGGCCACCGCGCACGCGGGGGATGTCGTCGCGCCGCGTATAGACGCGCAGACCGGGCTTGCTGACACGCTTCAACTGGGTCAAGACGGGCTTTTTTTCCACATAGCGCAGGGTGACACGAATCGTCCCCTGGGCGCTATCCTTGACCATCTCGTAATCCTTGATGTACCCTTCCTCTTTCAGAATCTTCGCGATGGCGAGCTTCATATTCGAGGCAGGGATGGCGGCGCGCGGCAAGCGGGCAAGTGCCGCATTGCGGATACGCGTCAACATATCTGCGATAGGGTCGGTCATATTCATCGTGTGCTATTCCTCCAACAGCGCTACCAGCTTGATTTCGTGACGCCAGGCAACTCGCCGCGCAGGGCGCGTTCGCGGAAGCAGATGCGGCACAGGTCAAATTGGCGCATATAGCCGCGCGGGCGACCGCAAATGCTGCAACGACTATGCTGGCGCACCGCAAACTTGGGCTTGCGCTGCGATTTGACGATCATCGAAAGTTTTGCCATGCTGCCGTCCTTTTACTTCTTGAAGGGCATGCCAAATTGCCGCAGCAGTTGGCGTCCCTCTTCGTCCGTGCGGGCGGTGGTGACGATGGTCACTTCCATGCCGCGCACCTTGTCAATTTTGTCGTAGTCGATCTCGGGGAAGATCAACTGCTCTTTCAGGCCCAGCGAATAATTGCCACGTCCGTCAAAGGCATCGCCTGAGACGCCCTGGAAGTCGCGCACACGCGGGAGCGCGATGTTGATGAGCTTGTCGATGAAGTCGAACATGCGCACGCCACGCAGCGTCACCATGACGCCGATGTCCATGCCCTCGCGCAGCTTGAAGGCTGCGACGGAGCGCTTGGCCTTCGTCACCACCGGCTTCTGGCCGGTGATCTCGACCAGATCGCTCTGGGCGCTGACGAGGGTGTTCTTATTTTGAATGGCTTCGCCCATGCCGATGTTGATGACCACTTTGTGCAGTCGGGGCACCTGCATTACGCTGGAATATTTGAATTGTTCCTTAAGCGCCGGGGCAATCTCTTTCGCATAGCGCTCTTGGAGCCGTGTCATTGCCATGGGGCACTACTCCTTCGCCGTGTAAGCATGTTCTTCGATGGGTTCGTTGCACTTCTTGCAGATGCGGCGAGTGCGTACCTTTTGATCTTCGCCTTGTGGCACGCGGTCATGCGCGATGCGCGTGGGCTTGCTACAATTGGTGCAAATGACCATGACGTTCGAGACATGCAACGGCATGGCTTTCTCGATGATGCCACCAGGGCGACCGCCCGTGGGCTTCACATGGCGCTTAGCGATGTTGTGGCCTTCGACGAGCACCAGTTCGCGGCGGGGGAAAGTGCGCTCGACGCGCCCTTGCTGGCCGCGATCTTTGCCTGCAATGATTTTGACGGTGTCGCCCGCGTGCACGTTCAGATGCGAAAGGTGCAGGGGCTTGGCTTTGATCTTTCTCATGGAATTTACAGCACCTCGGGCGCGAGCGACACGATCTTCATGAACGCTTTGTCGCGCAGTTCGCGGGCAACGGGGCCAAAGATGCGCGTGCCACGCGGATTGTTGCCAGCACTCAGGATCACCGCTGCGTTGTCATCGAAGCGGATGTATGACCCATCTGCGCGGCGATATTCCTTCGCGGTGCGGACGATGACCGCCGTCACCACATCACCTTTTTTCACGGCACCAGTTGGCAGCGCCGTCTTGACGGAAGCCTTGATGAGGTCGCCAACGCCAGCAAAGCGCTTGCGGCCACCACCCAGGATGCGGATGCACATAATCTCGCGGGCACCGGTGTTATCGGCGACACGCAGACGCGATTGGGGCTGAATCATGGCTTAGGCCTCTTCCTTCTCGTCCGCGCCGCCGAGGTCGGCTTTCGCCACATCATCCACGGCTGGGGCACCGCTGCCACGCTTGACGATCTCCAACAGCAACCAGCGCTTCTCTTTGCTGAGGGGGCGGGTCTCTTGGATGATCACCGTGTCGCCCATGCGTGCAGTGTTCTCTTCGTCATGGGCTTTATAATGCTTCGTCCAACGATAATTCTTCTTATACAGCGGGTGCTGCTTGAAGGACTCGACAGCGACGACGATGGTTTTCTGCATCTTGTCGCTGATCACCTTGCCCGTTTTGGTCTGGGCACGATGCGGAGCCTTCTTGGCTTCAGGCGTCGTCATTTCGCCGTCTCCTCTTCTTCATCATCACCAGCGGGCAATGCCAGTTCTTCATCGCTCGCGGGCAGAGCCGCTTCTTCATCGGCGGCGTCGATGAACTCGAGTTCTTCGGGTTGCAACGCCTCCATATGCAGCTTGAAGAGCAAGCGCGCGATGTCTTTGCGCGTCTTGGCGAATTCGCGCTGGTTCTTCAGTTCGCCGCGGGTGGCCGCCACGCGCAAATTGAAGAGTTCCAGCCGTTTGTCGGCCAGCTCTTGCAATGCGTCAGCGGTGGACATTTCGCGGACCATGCGGCGACGTTCGCTCAGCCGTTGTGTGGTCAGTTTCATCGGGAGCCCCCCAAGGGAGCGCGGGTGCACAGGGCACTAGGCTTCGACACTTTCGCTTTCTCCCTTCACAAGGAACTTGGTATGCACTGGCAGCTTGTAGGAGGCCAGATGCATGGCTTCGCGAGCCAGTGTTTCGCTGACGCCGCCGATCTCGAAGAGGATGCGGCCTGGTTTGACGACGCACACCCAATGGTCTGGTGCGCCTTTACCGCTGCCCATGCGTGTCTCGGCGGGCTTGGCGGTGACGGGTTTGTCGGGGAAGACGCGAATCCACACCTTGCCACCACGCTTGAGGTGGTGGTTGATGGCGCGACGCGCGGCCTCGATCTGCTTGGCTTCCATCCAGCATGGTTCCAACGCCTGCAAGGCGAATTCCCCGAATGCGATGGTGTTGCCACGGGTCGCTTGCCCACGCATGCGACCGCGATGCTGCTTGCGAAACTTCGTTCGCGATGGCTGCAACAACATGTCTGATTCCTCCGGCGGGGCGGGGGTGGTTCGCCTGTAGCGCCTGCCCCCGTCACTGCTATCCTATTCTGCTGTCTCTGTCCGCTGCTCAGTGGCGGGTGCCGGAGCAGGAGTCGTGTGTTCAGGCGCGGGTGCCGGGGTCGGCATCTGCGCGGGCGGGTTCACTGGGCCTGCCTCAGGCTGCTCGGTGCTGGGACCGACAGGACCCACTGGCCCAGCTGGCCGGAAGCCGCCGTCGGGC
>JACDGC010000260.1:3495-6067 GCA_013815535.1 Ktedonobacterales bacterium | reverse complement strand
GTCCACCAGCAGGTCGGTCAGTTCCGCCTTGAATTCCTTGTAACCTTTGCCGACGAAATGCGCTTGCACCGCTTCGTGGCTCTGCCCCGCAATGGCGGCGTAGATCGTCGCCAGATTGGTGATGCCGGGGCGATTCGGGTTGAACTCGATGGTGCGCTCCGAATCCGTCGTCGCGCGGGCGATCTTCTTCTTGATGGCACTGGGGGTGTCATCGAGGAAAATCGCGCCCTCTGGCTCGCTCTTCGACATCTTGCTGCTGGGGTCATTCAGCGACATGATGCGCGCGCCCTCTTCGCGGATGAGCGCCTGTGGCACCACGAACGTCTCGCCGAAGCGTTCGTTGAAGCGCTCCGCGATGTTGCGCGTCAATTCGACATGCTGGCGCTGGTCGTCGCCGACGGGAACGATCTCCGCATCGTAGAGCAAGATATCCGCCGCCATCAGCACCGGATAGTTGTAGAGCCCAGCGGTAGCGTTCTCGCGGTCGTCACCTGCCTTGGATTTGAACTGGTGCATGCGATTGAGCCAGCCGAGGGAGGTGACGCAGTCCAGCAGCCACGCCAACTCGGCATGTGCCGAGACGTGGGACTGGATGAAGAGTGGCGCACGCTCGGGGTCGATGCCAATCGCCAGCAGCATCGCCGCCAAGGTCAAGGTGTCGCGCCGCAGCTCCGCCGGATCTTGCGGCACGGTGATGGCGTGCAAGTTGACGACGCAAAAGATGCTGTCATACTGATCTTGCTCCGCCGCCCAGTGGCGCATCGCCCCCAGATAGTTGCCCAACTGTGGCATATTCGTCGGTTTGATGCCCGAAAACACGCGCTGGCGCTGCTGGGGTTTGCCTGCCTCAGCTTTGCCCGACGCGGCCTTCGTGCCCGCGATGGTGCTGCCCTTCGTCGCCATATTGTTAGCCTTCCCTCCTGAATTTGCCCAACAAAAAACCCCTCGCCCACATCTGGGACGAGAGGTACATGACCTTCGTGGTGCCACCCGGCTTCGAGCAGCCCTGATGGCAGGGTGCTCCTTATCGTTTCGGTACAGGCTGACGCCGATACCTAGCCTCGCTAACGGGAGGCACCCGGTGGAGTTCTACTAACCGACACAGATTCTATCAGCGGCGTTCGATCCACGGCTCACAGGGCCATTCAGCACAAAGGGTGATGCTGGCTTGCACCTGCCGCCAGCTCTCTGAATCACACGCGCTGTGCGTACTCTTCCTGTTCGTTGCCTTGGGGTATCTGAAACATGTTGCTTACGAAGAGAGTATACCGGAATGCATGGGATTTGTCAAGAGGAACGCGGCCACTCATCATCACACGTAATTTTGCGCCTGCTGTTCGGCGGGGTCTATCAGCGGCGGCGCGGGGTTGATGGGTGGTGGCACGGTTGGGGGGAGTTTGCCTTGCTTGCGCAGGCGATACATGCTGATGGAAAGGGATGCGATAGTACAGGTGTCGAGGATATTGTGGAAGAGAATCGGCCCCAGCAGCGACCCCGTGCCCTGATAGAGAAACGACAAGATGAACGACGCCACGAGACGCCCTGGCACCTGCCGCCAAAACTGCACCTGCGATTCGCCACCGAGCATCACATTACGGTAGTGATAGAACACGAAGACGAAGGCCGCCACGAACGTGCCGAGCGCGATGCTGAATGGGCCAATGATGCCCTGCTGTGGCATGGCGCGCATCAGCAACGTCTGGATGATGCCACGAAAGGGGATCTCTTCCAGCGGGCCGACCAAGATGGCCGCGTAACCGATGGCCCCCACCGTGTCGAAGAGCGTGCGGCCAAATGGCACGCGCATGGGGGCGAGTCCCTGGCGCGCCGCGATGGGCGCGGCGATGGCGCTCGGCAGGCCCAACAGCAGCCCCAAGGGGATGCCCACCCCAAGGCTTAATCCCAGATTGTTGAGATTAAAACCGATGTCGCTCAACGACAGATGAAACAGCCAGGCGAAGCCCGCGAAGAGCGCCAACATCAGCGGTGCCAACAGCGTATTCACCAGCCAAAAGCGGTCGATGCGCAAGAGCCGCCATTCGGCGCTGGAGCGCCGCAACGTGAACCGCGCCACGATGTTGAGCAACGAGCCGAAGAGGATCATCCCCGCCAGGACGATCACCATCTGTGCCAGACCAATTCCGGCTGCCTGCCATGGATTCGCCGCCATTGCTGCACCCCTTTATCAAAGGCAGAACGAGAACACGAAGGCCGCGAAGATCCACGAAAGACACGAAATGTGTGTGCCAGTCTGGCGCGCAACATTGAGCATCCAAGAAGCGGGGTGAGCGCTTCGCCTCACTCGTATGTTACCACGACGCGAATATTCCCTGCCCGTGCCGCTCGGAGTGCCAGGCGGAAGTCACGCCCCGCCATCTGTTGCGTGATGATGTGCGTGGCATCGATCTGCCCCTTGCGCAGCAGCCGTGCCGCGACGGCCATGCTCGTCCAGCGGCCCCCCTGGCGATCCGCCACATCGGGCGGCGGCGGCTCCATCCCTGCGCCAGCCACGCCAACGATGCTCACCTCATCTTGCTGCACCAGCGAGGGGTCCAGCCGCACGGCACGCGCA
>JACDGC010000260.1:0-3485 GCA_013815535.1 Ktedonobacterales bacterium | reverse complement strand
CGACGATGGCAACCATCCCCCCGCTGCGGGCCAGCCGCACGCCCTCTGCCAGCGAAGCGTCCGTGCCCAGGCAATCATAGACGATATCAAAGCCACCCAACACATAGGTCGTTCCGCCGCGCTGAAACGTTTGGGCATTCGTCAGCATCGCCCCCTGGCGCGAAAGTTGCCCAGCGCGCGCCGGAATCACGTCGCCAATGCCAATGGTGGCCGCCGCACGGCGCTCGTGGGGGGCATCGGTCGCCAACGCCACCTCCGCACTGGGGGCCAATGCCCGCACCGCTTCAGCGACCATCAGCCCCACGGCATCGCCACCGATCACCAGCACGCGCATCCCTGGCTCGGGCATGCGCCGCCCCACGGCCCGCACAGCGCGCGCGGCGGGCTCCAGCAGCACGGCCTGCTCGTCCGTCAGCACATCCGGCACCAAAAAGAGTTGGCTTTCATGGACGACCATCATGTCGCCCCAGCCCGCGCCCGTCCCTGGCCACGGCACCGCCCGGTGGTCGCACAACGCTGGATTCCCCGTCGCGCAGGGTTTGCACGGCGGCTGCAACCCCAACGTGGCACAGGTCGAGAGGGGTTCACCGGTCAGCACCACACGGTCGCCCACTCGCACCATCGTCACCTCGGGCCCCACCTCGGTCACATGACCCACCACTTCGCGCCCCAGGTAGCGCCGCTGGGGCTGTGGCAGCAGTTGCGCCGCCGTCCCCTGCGTGTCGCCCAGGGCCAACGCCAGGTCGGCCTCGCCGATGCCCGCCAGGCTATTCGCCACGCGCACCCACTGCCCCCCTGGTAAGGCCGGATCGCGCCGCGTGGGCCGCCCGTTATGAATCGGCCCCACTTGGCTCAGGGCCACCCCTGGCCACACGCCTCGCAAGCTGCGCACGGCCACTTGCCGCCATGCCGACCGCTCAAGCCACACGCTCCACATGGCTGATTCTCCCATTTACCCCACGTTTATCTCCGCCGCAGTGTAGCATGGGGCACGGTGATGGGCAAGCATGCTGAGGCCAAACGCGAGCGGGGCAGCGCTGCCCCGCGCAGCACATCTAACGATCGAGATACGGAATTCGCTATAATCATGCATGGTACCCGCGCGCCCCGCGCGCCATCACGCAAAAGGAACGAAATACCCCCATGTGCTTTGATGCCGATGCGCTTCCCCCCCACATCCCGCAGGATGTTTTGCCCCAACTGCTCGCAGACACCGGGGTTGCCAGCACCGAGGTGCTGACGCTGACCTCAGCCGATGGCACCCAGTTCGCCGCGTATCGCGCGCACCCCACCACGCCAAGCGGCGCTGGCATCGTCATTCTGCCCGATGTGCGCGGCCTCTTCCGTTTCTATGAAGAACTGGCGGAGCGCTTCGCGTCAGCCGGCATCGATGCCATCGCCTTCGATTATTTTGGTCGCACGGCAGGCGTCGCAGAGCGCGGCGCGGACTTCGAGTACATGCCCCATGTGATGCAGACCAAACCCGAACAGGTCGCGGCGGATGTCAGCGCGGCGGTCGCCCAACTCCGCACAGCGGGCAACATCCGTGGCGTTTTTACGGTTGGCTTCTGTTTCGGTGGGGCCAATTCGCTTCTGCAAGCGGCGAATCATCACGGCCTCTCGGGCGTCATCGGCTTCTATGGCCCGCCAACCGCCGCACGCCTGGGTGGGACGCCCCCCATCGAGCGCATCAACGAATTCGAATGCCCAGTGCTGGGCCTCTATGGTGGCGCTGACCAGGGCATTCCCGTGACCGAGGTCGAGAAGTTCGATCAAGCATTGGGCGCAGCGGGCGTGGACCACGAGATCGTCGTCTACCCTGGTGCCCCACACAGCTTCTTTGACCGCACCGCCGAGACCTACGTTGAAGAATCCGCCGATTCATGGCGGCGCATCCTCGGCTTCATCACTGGCCACACCCCAACCGCGATGGTCTAGCCAACGGCAAGCCCGCTCTTCTTGTAATGTAAGAAGGGGAGCGGGCACCGGACCCAGCGCGACGGGCACTTGTTCACGCGGCGCTCGCCTCTTCGAAATCTGCCTCTGGCAGAGGGTATTCTGTCGATATCGTGGGGTGAGGCTTCCCTAACAAATACCCCTGCACCCCCAGAACGAGTTGCTGTGGCGTGGACTGGGCCATCGTCAGCACCAAATCGAGCATCGCCATATCTTCGACGCCTTCAGCGATGATATGGCTGCCGGTTTCGCGCGCAATCGCGACGATGCCAGCCAAAACACCCCGCGCGGTTTTGTCAGCCATTGCCTTGACCAAGATGCCCCGATCGATTTTCACAAAGTCCACTTTGAGATGCGCCAGCAACTCCAACCCCGAATTACCCGCCCCCGTATCATCCAGGGCAATCTTGAAGCCCTTGACTTGCAGGGCTTTGACCTCTTGCGTGAGGAGGCCCACACCAGTGATGGCACGCTCGGTGATTTCCAAGACCACCTGCGGCGGTCGCAAGCCCGCTTGGCGCACGAGTTGCACGATGCGTTCGGGCTGCAACTCTGGGTGACTCAATGAGCGCGGACAGAGATTGAGAAAGAGTAAGACGCCGGGGGGAAGGAGGGCGTGCTTGTTGAGGATGGCACGGATGCAGATCAGGTCGAGTTCGGCTTCCACGCCAATCCGTTCAGCGATGTCAAAGGCTTCGGCTGGACCCTCCAATCCATAGGTCTTTGCTGGGCGACTCAAGGCTTCAACCGCCAGCATCTTGTGCTGATACACATTCCAAATGGGCTGAAAGACGATATCCATCGTTGCTGACGCCAACAAGGCGCGCAAAGCATGAATCTTTTTAGCCGAGATCAGCGTCACCGTGTCGCGCACCTCTTCAAACACCACTAGCGCATTGCGGCCACGCCGTTTCGCTTCATAGAGCGCGGCATCGGCTTCTTCGCGCAGCACATCCGCATCGCATTCCATGGCGAGGGCCGACAAGCCAATGCTCACGGTCGCCCCATTCATCTGTTGGTGGGCGGTTTGGCGAATGACTTCGAGCATCGTAGAGGCTTCAGCTTCCGCGACATGGGGCAACAGCAGCGCAAATTCGTCGCCGCCGATGCGATAGGCGCGCCCCGTCCCAGCCAAATCGTGCAGGAGCACGCCAAGGCTCCGCAGGATCTGGTCGCCAAACGCATGCCCATGGGTATCGTTCAATTGCTTAAAGTCATCGATGTCGAGCAGTGCCAAACTCAAAGGCAGGTCGTGATGCTGAGCGCGCTGGATCTCGCGCCTAATCTCCTCTTGATATGCACGATGATTCCCCAAACCCGTCAAATAGTCCGTTAAGGCGGCTTGCTCCAGGCGCGCCACTTCTTCTTCGCGAGCAGCTTGAATGAGGCGCTGCGACTTCGCAAAGATGCGCCACAACCCAACGATTACGTTGCATACTGCACCTCGTCTCTTGAATGATGATCACCGAAACTCTGCCGATGACTCCTTGATTGGAGCAACAAACAAGCAGGACCCTCGGTCGTTGTAC
>JACDGC010000259.1:3034-6074 GCA_013815535.1 Ktedonobacterales bacterium | reverse complement strand
TATGGCACCAACAACGAATTCGGCTTCGACTATCTGCGCGACAATATGGTGGGGGATATGGCGCAAAAAGTGCAGCGCCAACTGAGCTATGCCATCGTGGACGAGGTCGACAACATCCTCATCGATGAAGCGCGCACCCCCCTCATCATCTCCGCGCCTTCGGTGGAATCGCCTGAGCAATATGTGCGCTTCGCCAAGGTCGCGCCGATTCTGAAAGAGGGCGATGATTACACCGTCGATCTGAAGGGCCGCACCGTCGCCATCAGCGATGGAGGCATCGATAAGATCGAGGCTGCGCTGAATTTGCAAAACCTCTACGGCGACATGGAGATGACGCGTTACCTCGAAAACGCCCTCAAGGCCGAGGCCATCTTCATCCGAGATCGCGACTACATCGTCCGCAATGGTGAGGTCTTGATCGTCGATGAACACACTGGGCGCATCTTGGATGGCCGCCGCTACAGCGAGGGGCTGCATCAAGCGCTGGAAGCCAAAGAGCGCGTCAAGGTGCAGGCCGAAAACCGCACCGTCGCCACCATCACCTTCCAGAACTATTTCCGCCTCTATCGCAAGCTGGCGGGCATGACCGGCACGGCGTTGACCGAAGCGGCAGAGTTCGACAAAATCTATAAGCTCGATGTGATGGTCATCCCCACGCACCGCCCGAAAATCCGCAAAGACAGCACCGACTACGTCTATAAATCAGAAAAGGCCAAGTTCGATGCGGTGGTCGAAGAGATTCAACGCCGCCACGAAGCTGGGCAACCCGTGCTGGTGGGCACCACCTCGGTCGATAAATCCGAATTGGTCGCGGCGAAGCTGGACCGCGTCGGCATCGCCTATGAACTGCTCAACGCGAAAAACCATCAGCGCGAAGCTGACATCATCGCCCAGGCGGGTGTTTCCGGCGCGGTGACGATCTCGACCAACATGGCGGGTCGCGGTACCGACATCCAGTTGGGCGGCGACCCCGCTGGCTTCGTTGACCAGATCCTCAGCGAGTGGAACATCGATCTGGAAGTGGCCACCGAGGAAGACCGCAACGAGGCGCTGGCCGAGGCCAAGAAGCGTTGTGAAGAAGACCACGAGCGCGTGGTGGAACTGGGCGGGCTGCACGTCATCGGCACCGAACGGCACGACGCGCGGCGCATCGACAACCAGCTGCGGGGCCGTGCTGGCCGCCAAGGCGACCCCGGATCGACCCGTTTTTACATCTCGCTGCAAGACGACCTGATGCGCCGCTTCGGCAGTGACCGCGTCGCCGGGCTGATGGACCGCATGGGCATGGAAGACGACATGCCCATCGAAAACAAGATGATCTCGGGCCTCATCGAACAAGCCCAGCAAAAGGTCGAGGCCTACTATTTCGACATCCGCAAACACTTGGTGGAATATGACGATGTCATCGCTAAACAACGCGAGACGATCTATGCCGACCGCGACGCGCTGTTGCAAAATGAAGGCGTGCACGAGCGCGTCATCGATCTGATGACTGAGGAAATCGAGGTTGTCGTCGGGGAGGCCTGCACTGGCAACTTAGCCGAGCAATGGAATCTCGACGCGATTGTGGCGCTCTTTGACCGCTGGCACATGTCCATTGATGACGACTTCTTCCCGGAAAACCTCGCCACGCTCAAGCGCCCCGTCTTCATCCAGCAATGTGTCGACTACGCGCTCGAGCAGCGCGAGGCGAAGCTAACCGAGGTGCGCGAGCAAATCATGGCGCTAGGCCATGACGAAGAGAACGCCGATCAGCAGGTGCTGACCCTGGAACGCAATATTATGCTCCAAGTGGTTGATCGCTTGTGGATGGAACACATCGACACGATGGACGAGTTGCGCTCCAGCATCGGGTTGCGCGGCATCGCGCAGATCGATCCGCTGGTCGAGTTCAAGCGCGAGGGGTACGCCTCGTTCGACCATCTCAAGGAACAGATCCGCCATTATGTCACGGAGACGCTGATGGGCTTGCAAATCTCCGTGACAGCCCCGCCCCCGCCCGTGCCGCAAATCCCCCAAGGGATGACGACGAACACCGAGGCCATCGCCGCCGCCACTGGCCAAAGCAAAGACGAGGGCACCCTGACCGAACCCGAACGCAAAAATGGCACACCCAAACGCGCGCTGACGCAAAAGAAAGCCCAGGCACGGGCCACTGCTGGGCGACCACTGCCAGGCTCGAAGACGCCATCGCGCCTGCTCAACGGCACCCCCGCCCCCAGCAACGTGGTGCCGGCCTCCAAGACCCCATCACGCCCCCTGAATGGCAATGGGTTGACCCAGACGCGCACGCCCAGCCGCCCGCTCGCAGGGGCCAAACGGGTGGCGCTGGACCCCGCCGCGCTGGTTGGCGTTGGCGCGAACGATCCATGCCCCTGCGGCAGTGGCCAGAAATATAAATTCTGCCACGGCGTCGGCAAGAAATAATCTGACATGAGGCGCAGCCAATGGTCGCGCCTCATGTCTCAGACTACAACAGCACTATTGGACGCCAATCCCAGGCGACGACGACACATCACCCTTATACAGCGGTGGCGCGTTGGGGCATCTGGCGACCACTGGGGTCGGCAGCGGCATGCCGTGCTCCCTCGTGATATTCGGCATCGGTGTTGACATTCCAGGGATCATAGTGGGTGCCAAGGGCGATGTTGCGGGCGGCCAGCAACGCCGTCATCATCGAGTGATCCTGGTTGTTATAATGGTGCATGCCATTGCGGCCCACCAGATGCAGATTTGGCAGGTGGGCTTCGATGTGGTCGCGCACCACCGCCACATGGCGCTTGTAAGTTTCATCATAGACGGGGTAGGCTTTGGGCTGCCGCACCACGGTGCCACCATGGATGTCAGTGGCATAGCACATCCCCAGTTTCACCAATTCCGCACCCCCCAGCCGCACCAGTTCTGCGTCGGATTGCTCCCACAGGCCGTCGCCCGCAAAACAGAAATATTCCAACCCCAGACAGGTCGTCTGGGGATCGGGCACCATCGCGGGGCTCCAATTCTTGAAATTTTGGATGCGCCCCGCGATGATGTCGGGGTC
>JACDGC010000259.1:0-3024 GCA_013815535.1 Ktedonobacterales bacterium | reverse complement strand
GCAAATAGATCCAATTATCCGGGAAAACCTCGGCCCGTTTCAGAATGAGGGCGATGGTCAAGAAGTCGCGGTAGCGCAGCGACTGTGCCGCCGCCTGCACCGCCAGTGGCAAGGGCGGATCGCACATCTCCACCAGATTGCGCATGGGTAAGGTCGAGATGAAGTGGCCGCCACGCACCACGCGCTCGGTGCCTGTCGCTCTGTCGCGCACGACCACTGCCGTCACTCGTTGGCCGTTGTGCTGCACGCGCACCACCTCACTGCCCAGGTGCACGCGCCCCCCGCGCTCCTGGATGAGGTCGCGCGTGCGATCCCACATTTGCCCTGGGCCATAGCGGGGATAGCGAAATTCATCGATGAGCGTTTTGATGAGGGCACCACCTTGGCCAGCGCGTTTGGGGAAGAGGGCGCCCTTGATGGCTTCGGTCAGATTCAGCCCCTTGATGCGCTGCCCGGCCCAGTCAGCGGAAAGTTCTTTGGTGCTGATGCCCCAGACCTTCTCGGTATACGTTTTGAAGAAGATCGAGAAGAGGCGCTGGCCGAACTGGTTGCTGACCCAATCTTCGAGATTCTGCGGATCTTTGACGGGATGGAGGCGCGCGCCTGCGTAGCTGGCGAGGCAACGGAGCGTCTCGGGGATGCCAAGGTTGCGCAGCGCGTTCATGGCTTTGAGGGGATAGTCGAAATATTTCCCGCGATAGAGAATGCGCGACAAGCGCGGGCGTCGCAGCAACTCATCCCCCAGAATCTCGGTCCACAGGTCTTCGATCTCCTGGCTTTTGGAAAAGAAGCGATGCCCCCCAATGTCAAAGCGATAGCCTTGGTACTCTGCCGTGCGGCTGATGCCGCCGACATAGCGCGGGTCGGCTTCCAGCACCGTGACGGGTGTGGCATGGCGCGTCAGCTCATAGGCGGCGGTCAGCCCCGCTGGCCCAGCCCCCAGCACGACCACCGGCAAACGTTCATCTGTGGGATTTGCGGGGGGTGGGAAGACGACATCAGGGGTATAGGGTGTTGTCCCATGACCATTCACAGGCGCATCGTGCTGCTGGGGCATGACCAGTTGCTTCCTTTCAACATCCGCGATGATCCTTCCATCACTACGCAAGCCCAACACCAACATGAGGGTCTTGTGTTTGGCTTTCTGACGCTGATCACTCGTGCAACCATGGCGACGTTCCGACGCACATAGCGCATCTGAAGAAAGCATAGCTTGGGGATGCAAGCACGGCGCGCATGATTGCGCACCTGTGCGATGGGAGGGGTGTTCACAGACGGGAAGCACACGCTAGGCGCCCCCTGCCACTCAGCGGCGTTCTATGCTATACTGCGCCTGAGATTGGCATGGGAGGAAACGGCGCGGTGGCGTTGAAAGACATCTTGGGACGGTTCGTGGCGATTGATGGGGTGCGTGCGCTGGTGGTGGCTGGGCGCGATGGCCTGGTCATCGGGCAAACCGACCTGCCGTTACCCGATGCTGAAGCCCTGGCAGCCTATGGCGCGCAGGCCCTGAGTGCCGCCGAAGGATTAGGCACCGAGACGCGCCGCACCGCGTTGGTGGGGATCGTCGCTGAATATGGCGATGCGTTGGTCAGCATCGATCCGCTGGGCGAGTTAGCCGTGACGGTGGGGCGGCTCGACACCGCAGCGGCGCTGGTGCCCCTGCGGCAAAATTTGCGCCAGTGGCGCGGCGACCTCTTGGCAGCCCTCGATGCCATGTGAGATACTGCCCAATATGAACGATTTTTCACCACCTCCTTCCGGCGCCTATGCCGCGTCGGGCGTCGACATCGACGCAATGAATCGCGCCAAGCGGCTGATCGGTGAATCCGTCGCCAGCACGCGCCGCCCAGAAGTGCTGGCGGACGTGGGGGCCTTTGGCGGCCTCTTTGCTCTGGCGCCACTGGGCATGCGCGACCCCGTGCTGGTGACTTCCATCGACGGCGTCGGCACGAAACTCAAAGTCGCTTTCGCCTTGGATCGCCATGGCTCGGTTGGCGCGGATCTGGTGGCGCACTGCGTCAACGACATCCTCACCACTGGCGCACGTCCCCTGATGTTCCTGGATTATTTGGCGCTGGCCGACCTTGCCCCCGCCACCATCGCGCTGATCGTGGCGGGAGTCGCGGAGGGGTGCGCCACGGCAGGGTGCGCGCTCATCGGCGGTGAGACGGCACAGATGCCGGGCTTCTACCCAGCGGGCGAATACGATCTGGCGGGCACCATCATTGGCATCGTGGAGCGCGACGCCATCATCACAGGCAAGACCGTCGCAGCGGGGGATGTGGTCATCGGCCTCCCAGCGGTGGGGCTGCACACAAATGGTTATTCCCTGGCGCGGCAAATCTTCGCGGCGGATGACTGGTCGGTGGTCGTGCCAGAGTTGGGGCTGAGCCTGGGCGATGCCCTGCTGCTGCCCCATCCCTCCTATCTTGCCCCGGTGCGACGGGTGCTCGATGAGCCAGCCCTCGCGGGCGCGGTGACGGGGATGGCGCACATCACGGGTGGGGGCTTGCTCGAAAATCTGCCCCGCGTGTTGCCCGATGGGTTGGGGATCGATCTGGATGCACGCCGTTGGGATGTGTTGCCGATCTTCCACCTGCTGCAACAGCGCGGCAACGTGAGTTGGGACGAAATGGCGCGTGTCTTTAACCTGGGCATTGGCTATTGCATGATCGTGCGTGCCGATCGGCAAAACGCGGTACTCGATGCCCTCAATGAGGGCGGCATCTTGGGCCGCGTGGTTGGCAGCGTGGTCCCCCGTGACGGTGAGCCACGCGTGCAGCTGGAGGGTTTGCCGGAATGATGGATGCGCCACGCATCGGCGTCCTGGTGTCGGGGCGCGGCAGCAATCTCGCCGCCTTGATCGACGCGATCCAGGCCGGCACGCTCTTCGCCAAAATCGCGCTGGTGCTGTCGAGCAAGGCCGAGGTGCCCGCGCTGCGCATCGCGGGGGATGCAGGCATTCCCACCCAGGTGGTCGCGCCACGCGCCTTTGCTTCTCGGGCCGACGAAGGCGCGGCC
>JACDGC010000258.1 GCA_013815535.1 Ktedonobacterales bacterium | reverse complement strand
ACGCATTCGTGATTATGACTTCCGGCGACCAAACCGCATCTCAAAAGAATATATGCGCGGGTTACGCCTCATCCACGAGACGTTCGCCCGTGAGGCCCCGCGTGTGTTGGGGCCGATGCTGCGCGCGGGTGGCCAAATGAAGATCATCTCCATGGAACAGACGATCTACGAAGAGTTTCGCAATCACCTGTCGCCGCACTGTTTCGTCTGCACCGTCACCATGCCACCCCTTGAAGGCGAAATCGCCTTCTATATCGATCTGGAGCCAGCCTTCGTGATGATCGACCGCATGCTGGGTGGGGGTGGTGCCAGCATCAAGCAATCACGCGAATTGACATTGCTCGAACTCAATATGTTGCAACGCGTCATCACGGGCTTGCTGCCGATCTGGCGCGAAGCATGGCTACCAATCATTCATCTGGAGCCAACCATCGCCCGCGTGCTATCGAGTGTGGAGTTTTTGCAACTGACGGCGGCCAACGAATCGGTGCTGGTGACGACTTTTCAGGCGCGCTTCCTCAGCGCCGATCTCGAAGTGACGACGTGCATCCCCTATGCCCTCATCGCGCCGATTTTGACGCGCGTGGTCGTCTCGGAGCATCTGCACGGCACAGGGGGCAACGACGAGGCGGACCGCCAGCGCTTGATGAACCGCATGCGCGATGTGCCATTGAACGTCACCGCGCGGCTGGGGGCCGCCCCTGTGCCCATCTCGGAGCTGTCGCAACTCATCGTTGGTGACGTCATTCGCTTGGACGTTCCAGTGGAGGGCGGCACGGCGTTGCTGCACATCAGCGACCACCCCTATTTCGTTGCCCGCCCTGGCCTGGTGGACGGCAACTTGGCCGTGCAAGTGACCGATGTGCTGCGCCGCCGCGATTGATGCGGCGGCTGCCAAGCACGGTTTGCACCGCCGCTGGCAGCTTTCTGTCGCTATTTCTCCCCGTCGTTCTGCTCTTCGAGCCAGCGCTCGGCGTCGATGGCGGCCATGCAGCCGCTGCCCGCCGCCGTGATGGCCTGGCGATAGCGGTGGTCCACCACGTCGCCCGCCGCGAAGACGCCGGGGATGTTGGTCATCGTGTGCTCGATGGCTTTGACATAGCCTTGGGCATCGAGATGGATGGCCTCACGGAAGAGTTCGGTGTTCGGGCGATGCCCGATGGCGATGAAGAGGCCCTGCACCGGCAGATCGGTGATGGCATCGGTGGCAGTGTCGCGCAGTCGCACCCCCGCAACGGCGGTGTCGCCCAGCACGTCTTCCACCGCCGCGTTCCAGCGCACGGCGATCTTGGGATGCTCCATCACGCGGCGCTGCATGATCTTGCTGGCGCGGAAGCTGTCGCGCCGATGCAGCAGATTCACCTTGGTGGCGAAGCGGGTGAGGAAGAGCGCTTCTTCCATGGCGGTGTCGCCGCCGCCCACCACGGCCAACTCTTTGTCGCGAAAGAATGCACCGTCGCAGGTGGCACAGGCGCTGACGCCGCGTCCGTTCAGCCGCTGCTCATTGGGCAGACCCAGCCACAACGCGGTGGCCCCCGTCGCCAAGATGAGGGCGCGCGCATACACTGGTTCGGCACTGTCCTCAACCGTGACGGCGAAGGGGCGCTGGCTGAAATCGATCTTGGTCACGTCCTCGGCGCGCATCTCGGGACCAAAGCGCCGTGCCTGCCGCTCGAACGTCTCCATCATGTCGGGTCCCATCACACCGTGCTCGAAGCCGGGGAAGTTCTCGACGTCGGTCGTCAGCATCAGTTGTCCACCGAACTGCTGACCTTGCACCACCAGTGTGCGCAAGTTCGCCCGAGCGGTGTAGATGGCCGCTGTATACCCCGCCGGACCCGAGCCAACAATGATGATATCGTAGATGTTTTTTGCCATGCGTGGCGCTCCTGCGTGTTTCTTCGTGAATTGCGTGTCTCTTTCCACGTGCCGCTGTGAACGGTCCGTGGCGAGCATCATCTTCTTTCTGCTATTATACCACAGCATACCCCCCCAGGGTATAGAGTTGCCATGGATGATGACGATCATTGCTCTCGGTCATCATGTCTTCCTCCTTGTGTCTTGTACATTCAGTCAAGCTCGATATTGTCGTGCTGCCTGGTCAACGGCATCGGTAGTGATATCATGTGGCTAAAGCAAAGAGACAACCTCCGAAGCAGCACGCACGTCGCTCGCCAAAGCACGCCGAGAATGCTGAGCTAGCGTCTGGGTTAGTAGCTGTGTGAAGCATCAGCTCATTGATTGCTTCGATGAGGGAGAGCTGCCTAGCGCGATACCAGGACGCGTGTCATTCGCAAGCGCGATTGGTAGTGCTCGCCACTTCGATAAGAGGAGAAGTCGTGGTGACAGATCAAGAGACGATCATCGTCGGCGGTGGCGCGGCAAGCATGCACTGCGCGCTCCATCTGCAAGAGGCCGGTGGGCATTATCTGCTCATCACCGATCGCATGGGTGGCCGCATCATGTACCGTCAGGATCTGAAGATGAACTTCGGGGCCCAGTCCTTCTACGCCAACTACAAGCACATGAAGCAGATCCTGACGCCCGAGCCCCAGTACCTGCCCTCCGTATCACAAGTGTGCTTTCATCCCGATGCGCAGACTCAGTACACGGCTCTCAGTCCCCGCGTGCTCCGGCACCTGTGGCAGCTCCTCAAGTTCCAAAACTATATGCGCAAGCGGTTTATTCCGCACTATGCACAGTTCATGGGTGACTGTGAGGTCATGCAAGTCAAGGACGCCATGGAGCAGAATCCATTCATTAAAGATCTCTTCTTCATGGCTGCCGATCAGTTCATCGTGAGGGAAGGTATCCAGCAGATCGCTGACGATCTTGTCTCGCAGATCGCGCATGGCTCCACTGGCTCATCCATCAAGAAGCTGTCAGCCCTTGACTACCTCAACTGCGCCCAGGCTCTCTTCCTCAACCCAAAGGGTTTCACCTTCGATGAAGACGCGATGACTGGGCGGCTGCGTGCCGGGGGGAACACAGTCGAGTTTGCTACTGTGACTGCTGTGCAACAGAACAAAGGCGGCGGCTACAGGGTCAGCACCTCATCGGGGGCCTCCTACGTTGCTAAGAATGTGGTACTGGCCACGCCAGCCGACATCACGGCCAAAATCGTCGAATCGGTGGTGCAGATCGCGAGCGTTCGCGATGCCGCGGAGTTGAACACCTATCTTATTCGCGGAAGCATGAAGGCGCGCTATCGCAAACACATTGCACATATCTTTGGGGAAACCATTCCCCTCATCTTCACTGCCAAGCGCAAGGAAGGTGAATATGAGGTCATCACGGAGCACGAGATTGACCTGGGCGACTATTTCGATGTCTACGAGGTTGTTGAGTGGGTACGCTGGCCAAAGGCGATCTTCACGAATCCGAATATCGTGCTCGATCAGGACCTTGCCGAGAATCTCTACATGGCAGGCGACCATAATGGCTTGGGGATGGAGTCTGCCGCTGTCTCGGGCATCTATGCCGCGAACCGGATCCTCGGGAAGGCCTGAGCACTGTTAGTCCTCTATGCGCGGCATTCTTGTGCTAACGAGCACGCTCGTTGCCCTGTGGCCGCGCCGCGTTTGCCCACACTGCCGCGTGCCAGAGCGCTGCGCGTGCGAACCGTTGGGGCTGTGTCTGCCTGGGTTTTTCGTGCTACAATGGTGCAGTGGACGATAACCATCACCCTCGACTGAGACTGTATAGGGAGGCATCACCGTGGTCCAGACCGTTCCGCCGCGCAGCGAAGTTCCCGTCGAACTGACGTGGGATCTCGAATCGATATTCACCACTGATCAAATGTGGGAAGAAAACTTCAGCTACACCAGCCAGCAAGTGCCGAAGCTGGCCGCGCTGCAAGGTTCGCTTGGCCAGACAGCGCAGGCCCTCTATCAGGCGCTGCGGATGCGCGACCAAGTGAGCGAGGTGCTGGAGCGCCTGATTGTGTATGCGACGATGCGCTTCCACGAGGATACGACGCGCACGCACTACCAGGCCCTGGCCGACCGCGCGTTGACACTGGCAGCGGAGTTCAGCGCTGCGACCGCCTTTTTCACCCCCGAGATTCTCGCCGTCCCCCAGGATCGGCTTGATACCTATTTCGGGCAAGAGGCTGGTTTAGCCCTCTATCGCATGCAGATCGATGACATCACCCGCATGCGGCCCCATATGCGTAGCGCTGAGGTCGAGCAGGTGTTGGCGGGTTTCTTGGAGCTGTCGCAGTCACCCGAGCGCGTGTTTGAGATGCTCGATAACGCTGACCTGCCGCCGCTGATGTCGACCATCACCGACGAAGAGGGCCATGATGTGCAACTGTCGAACGGCTCGTATGGCGTCTTTTTGCACAGCACTGACCGCAACGTGCGCCGAGCGGCCTTCGAGGGGTTGCACACCACCTTCAAGTCCATGCAAAACACCATCGGCGCGAACCTGGGCAATCAGGTGAAGAAAAACCTGATCATCGCGCGCAACCGCCGCTATGACTCGGCCCTCGCCGCCGCGCTTGATGGCAACAACATCCCCACCAGTGTCTACACGAATCTCGTTGACACGGTGAACGCCAACCTGCCGAAGCTGCATCGCTACCTGGCACTCCGCCAAAAGATTCTGAAATTGGACGATGGCCAGCATATATACGATCTGTACGCGCCGCTGGTGGCCGAAGCCAAGGTCGAGGTCGCCTTTGATGAGGCGCGCGATAAAGTGGCCCAGGCTTTGGGTCCGCTGGGCACGGAATACACCACGGCGCTTGCCGATGGCATGCGTTCGCGCTGGATCGACGTGCTGGAAAATCAGGGCAAGCGCGGCGGCGCCTATAGTTGGGGCGCGTTTGGCACCCATCCCTTCGTGCTGTTGAACTATCACAACCAACTCGATGATATGTTCACGCTGGCGCATGAGATGGGCCATTCGATGCACAGCTACTTCACCCGCGCCACGCAGCCCTATCCCTATGCTGACTACACCATCTTCCTGGCGGAGATCGCGTCGACGCTGAATGAGGCGATGCTGACGCATTACCTGTTGCAGACGACGCAGGAGCCAACGGTGCGTGCCTATATCATCAATCACTATCTGGATGGCTTCCGCGCCACGCTCTTCCGTCAGACGATGTTCGCCGACTTCGAACTTCAGATCCACCAGCGCGCTGAGGGTGGCGAATCGTTGACGCCCGAACTGCTGTGTTCGATCTATAAGGGCTTGAACGACCGCTACTATGGTGATGGTGGTGTGGTGGTGGATGACTTGATCGCCTGGGAGTGGTCACGCATCCCCCATTTCTATAGCAGCTTCTATGTCTACCAATATGCGACGGGCATCTCAGCGTCGGCGGCGCTGGTGCGGGGCATCCTCAGCGAAGGCCAGCCAGCGGTGGACCGCTATTTGCGACTGCTGCGCTCCGGCTCGTCGAATTACTCCATCGATCTGTTGCGCGACGCGGGCGTGGATATGACCACCCCCGAACCCGTCGAAGCCGCCATCGCGGAGTTCGACCGCTATGTGGGTGAGATGGAAACGTTGGTTGGGTGAAACCCAACGGTGCTGCGTCCCAGTAAGGGATGACAGCACCGGAGTTTCTCCGCTGCCATGCCACACTTTGTGGGCGGCGGCTCAGCGCAAATTGGGGAGGGTGCATCACCGCAAAGCGGAGAGCAGCGATGGGGCTATTCGCAGACATTTTGCTCCGTAACCCATTCTGACCATACATCTAACATCGGTCATTGCTCTCCGCAAGCGTCTTGGACGCTCGTCGATCCGTGTCAGTGTTGCCGACTGACGCGGATCGCTTTTTTGTTTCCTCAATTGAAAGGTCCACATGTCGCCCTGAAGGGTCTGCTTTGGAGACACCTTATGCGAGCGAATTGACTTATCAATACTGCTGTGTTAGCATAGCTCATCATTATCAGCCAGTAATCATATGGCACGCAAGGAGTGGCGACGTCTAGGGGAGGCAGAGTTTGCAGCGCTTACTCTTGATCGATGACAACCCTGATCTCTTGCGAGTGTTATCGCTGGGGTTGATGAAAGAATTTAGCATGACGACCGCCCAGTATGGCATCGAGTGATTAGAGCGTGCCCTGCTCCTCATGCC
>JACDGC010000257.1 GCA_013815535.1 Ktedonobacterales bacterium | reverse complement strand
GCACCAGTCTGCACGATGGCACGTAGCTGTTGGGCCGCCTCCCAGACCTCCACGAAGCTGGTATAGAACGCGATGGGGGCCAGGCGCAGCACGTCAGGTGGCCGAAAATCGGGGATGACGCCGTGAGCCTTCAGCGCTTTGCCGATGCGTGCCGCGTCGGGATGCGTCACCGCCACATGGCCGCCGCGCCGTGCGTGCTCACGTGGCGTGCCGACACCATACCCCTGTTCGCCCAATTCATCCACCAGCGCGATCAGGTAATCGGTCAGCGCCAGCGATTTCGCTCGCAGGCTGGCCAGCCCCACCTCCGCGAAAAGCGCCAGCGAGCCATAGAGCGGCGCGGCGGCGAAGACCGAGGGCGTGCTGATCTGCCACGCGCCCGCGCCCGCCGCCCCGACGAAGTCAGGGGCCATGTCAAACTGGCGATCTTTTTGATAGCCCCACCAGCCACGCAGAGCTGGCAGGCGGTCGTGATGGCGCGGATGGACGTAGAGGCCCGCCGTGCTGCCAGGACCACCATTCAGATATTTGTAGCCACACCAGAAGGCGAAATCAACGCCCCAGGCGTCCAGTTCGTGCGGCACGGCACCCACCGCGTGCGCGCCATCGAAGCCAATGAGGATGCCGCGCGCGTGCGCCGCCACCGTCAGGCGCGGCATATCCAGCAACTGCCCGCTGCGATAGAGTGCCCCCGGCAACAGCGCCAGAGCCACTTCATCTGTAAAAGCGGCGATGATGTCAGCCTCATCAAGAAAGCCAGCGGCGCGCTCCGGCACCGCGACCAAATCCAGGGCGTCGCCGCCGTGCAGGGCAACCTGGCTGGCGAGGGCGTAGCGGTCCGAAGGAAAGTCGGGCGCGGCACAGACGATGCGGCGGCGCGTGCCTTGGGGGTGATAGAAAGTCGCCACCAGCGCGTGCAGATTGACCGTGGTGGTGCCCGTCGCCACCACGGTCGCGGGGGCCGCACCCACCAGCGGTGCCATCAGCGCCCCCAGATCCTCACCGAGGGTGAACCAGGGCGGCGCGGCACCCGTCCACCCATCGATGCCCAGCGTTTTCCACTGCTCCATCGCCCGCAACAGGGCCGCTTCACCCGCTCGCGTGGGCAAACCCAGCGAATTGCCATCCAGATAGATTTTGCCCGCAGGCAGATAGAAGCGCTCGCGATAGACGGCCAGCGGATCGCGTGCATCCAGCGCTGACGCGTGCGCGCGATCATCGAGCAACGGCGTCACCATCCCGCAGCGCACCCTTCCGCACGCGGGTCAGAGCCGCCAGACATCACGCCATTCGCGGCATCAAACGTGATGCCTTGGGCGTACCCCATCATGGGGTCCCACGCGGCGACCGATTGCACGTCGTGGCCGAGCGCCCGCAGCCCGTCGCTGCTGGCCGAGGGCAGGCGCTCTTCCACGCGCACGGTCTCGTGCCCTTCCTCCGCGCCATGCACCCAGCGCGGCAGTTCGATGGCCGCTTGCATGTTCAGCCCATAGCGCAGGACGGCGGTGTAGACCTGGGCGTGCGTCTGCGGTTGCCCATCGCCCCCCATCGAACCAAAGACCACGGATGGCTTGCCATCGCGCAGCGCCAAGGAGGGAATGAGCGTATGCAGCGTGCGTTTGCCACCCACCAGGGCGTTCGTATGGCTGGGGTCCAGCGAGAAATAGGCCCCGCGATTTTGCAGCACAATGCCGGTGCCATCCACGACCACGCCGCTACCAAACCCCATGTAATTACTCTGGATGAGCGAAACGACGTTGCCCGCCTCATCCGCCGCGCACAGATACACCGTATCGCCAGTAAATCCCCCCGGCGCGACCGAGGGCGCGGCTCGCGTGAGATCGATCAGGCTGCGCCGTGCGGCAAGATAATCGGGCGCGATGAGCGCCTGCGGATCGATGCGCATGTGGGTGGGATCGGTCAGATACGCATCACGGTCGGCAAACGCCAGCTTCTTCGCCTCGATCTCGGCATGCAGCGTCTGGGGATCGAGCGCCGTCGCGCCAAGTGGCAGGCCGTCGAGCATCCCCAGCATTTGCAGCGCGGTGATGCCCTGGGTATTGGGCGGCAATTCGTAGATATCGTGGCCCGCGTAGCGCACGCTGAGCGGCTGCACCCAGTCACCATGGTGCTCCGCCAGATCTTCCCGCGTGATGAAGCCACCCTCGCGGGCAAAGAAATCGGCCATCGTCGCCGCCAAATCGCCCCGATAGAACGCCGCTGCGCCCTCCGCTGCGATGGCACGATAGCTGGCCGCCAGCGTGGGAAAGCGCACCACCTCGCCAATGGCGGGCACGGTCCCCGTTGGCGTGAAATGTGCCCGCCATGAAGGATGCGCCACCTCGGCGGCGCTCATGCGCGTGAGGGCGCTGTGCAGGTCTGGCCCAACGGCGAAGCCCGCCTCTGCGTACTGAATGGCGGGTTGCAGCGCCGCCGCTAGCCCCAGCTTGCCAAAGCGCGTGGCCGCCATCCCCCAGCCATCCGCGCAGCCCGGCACGGTGACGGTGTGGATGCCATAGGTGGGCATCTGGGCGTGCCCTTGCTCGCGCAGCGCGGCGATGCTGGCGCCACGCGCCGCGCGACCGCTGCCGTTCAGCCCGTGCAGATGCCCGCTGGCCGCGTCATAGAGCAACATGAAGACATCGCCGCCCAACCCGCAGACAAAGGGATACACCACCTGCAACGTCGCGCTGGCCGCGATGGCGGCATCCACCGCGTTGCCACCCGCCTTCAAGAGATCCAGCCCCGCTTGCGCGGCCAAGTAGTGCGGCGCAGCGACCATGCCGTGGCGTGCCAGGGTGGCTGGTCGCCCTTGGCGCATCTCAGACATCATGCTATACCCTCCCGTGCTCCTATTTCCTCACTGTACCACGCGGGGGCGCTGACAGCGAACATGCTGCGCCGCCCAGCATGAAGGCCGCGCCGCGCCGACGGCACATGGGTGAAGATTTCGTGAATATTCGGGCACGAGGGGCCTCCTCGACTGGCGAGGAATGGGGCGAGAGTGGTACAATTGAGGATACATAGCGGCTTAAACTCAGGGAAAATCGAGCACTCGTGGGGTATCAGCGATGGCAACCAACTACACCGTAATTTATACGCATCCCAGCGGCGGCACGGCCACCTTCATCTATGAGGATGGCGAACTGAGTTCCCTCGCAAAAGGCTTAGATGCCGAACAGTTTTGGGTCTTTAAGCAAGTGAAATCGTTGCTGTTGCGCAACGATGAGGGCGACTAGGCCTTGGCGAACCAGATGATGGCCGAGCACGATTTCACCGCCCAGGTGATGCAGCCCTTGCCGACCCTGCTGACCTCGCCAGATACGCTCCGGTCACGCCCGATGCAGAGCGCCAAAGCCCTCCCCGTGGTGCACTATCGCCGCTTGCCAACGGAGACGTTTCCCCTTTTCAAGCGTGGGGGGCACGGGCACGGTGAGGTGCATTGGCGCGAGAGTGGCCCCGTGATGATCTTAGCCCCCCATCGCACAGCGAACACGCGCCCAACCGCCCCCGCCAGCGACACGACCGCAACGACCGGGGAGACCCGCCAGCAGCACTCCGCGTCGCACCACGGTGAAGTCCACTGGCGTGAAAGTTAGCCCACCCTCCATCACCCCCGCGCCGGTGTGGGACGCGCTCCTGGCATGGTATGGCCGCCAGGGGCGCGATTTGCCGTGGCGGCAGACGTGTGACCCTTATGCCATCCTCGTTTCCGAGATCATGCTGCAACAGACGCAAGTTGATCGCGTGCTGCCGAAATATCACGCGTTTCTCGCGGCATTCCCGAACTTCGCGGAGTTAGCAGTGGCTCCAACGGATGCGGTCATTCGCGCGTGGGCGCCGCTGGGCTACAATCAACGCGCGGTGCGGCTGCAAGCCATCGCGCGGGTAGTGATGACCGAGCATGAGGGCCAGATGCCCACCACCCTCGACGGTTTGCTGGCGCTGCCCGGCATCGGTCGCTACACCGCCGGAGCCATCGCGTGCTTCGCGCACGGCCAGGCTGTGGCCACGGTGGATACGAACATCCGCCGAGTGTTGACGCGCATCTTCATCGGTGACCTCAGTGCGGAGGCCGCCACCACCGAGCGGGCCGACGTCGCGCTGGCACTGGCCGAGGCCGCCCTGCCCCCCGCCGCTGACCGCGCCTATGCCTGGAACCAGGCTTTGATGGATCTGGGAGCAACCGTCTGTCTGGCTCGCACTCCCGCCTGTGAGCGGTGCCCCCTGACCGCGCTTTGCCGCACCTATGCCCAGATGAGCGAGCATACGCTGTTCCCTTCGGGGACGGCGCTGCGCGAATTGCAAGCCCAGCGCGTCGCGGAAGCACCCGCCGACTACGCGGTAAAACGCGCCCGGTCGGCGACCCCCGCTCAGCCCTTCAAGGAGTCGAATCGCTATTTTCGTGGTCGCGTCGTGGACGCCCTGCGCGCACTCCCCACGGGCGAGGGCATCACCTTGGCAGCGCTTGGTCCCCAAGTGCGCCCCGACTATGCCGACGCCGAGGAGGCGTGGCTGCGCCGCACGGTGACGGGGCTGGTGCGTGACGGGCTGGCGGCGTGGGCCGATGCCAGCGAAACGCAGGTGACGCTGCCACGTTAGCACCTGTGAGGCAGAATGATGCATCAAACCCATCATCCCTTCGCCGCTCTTGGCGAGCGACTTTTTTCGACCATGGGCATGCCGTGACACGGCGGCACGCTGGCCTGTATCTTGCGCGCTTGAGGTTCGCCGTTGATGACACTGAGGGCTCATTACCCTTGACGCGCGAGATGCAGTTTGCTACACTCTGCTGAAAGGGATATCTGACAACGCGGAATCGCGTGCGCAAGGTGGCGTGAAGATGCTGTGATGTAATAGCCAGTCGCGGGGGGCGTGAAAGCAGAAGGGAGCGGCATTTCTTTATGATCATGATTGGGCATTTTGTCGTGCATGTGTTGCCCTTGGTCAGCTTGGTGCTGGTGTGGATCGCGGTGTTTCAATTGCTGGCGCTATTGGTGGCTCAGCTTTCGCGCGGCTCCCTGGTGGCGTGGAGCCTGGGGATTTTTGGCATCAACGCGATCTACTTGCATAAGCCCCATGCGCTGGTGCGTTTGCTACAATTCATCCTGCCGCTGCTGGGCGCGGGAGTGGCGACCTTTTGGGTGGCGCGCATGCAAGCGGCACTCATCTCGGGGTTGCCCAACTCTAAGGCCACCCAAATCGGCATCGCCGTGGTCGAGACGCTGGTGCTGAGTTTGCCGCGCTGGTTGGGTGCCTTGGCCGAGTTGCGCTATCCCCTGTGGGGCGAGGCGCGCTTTCTGGACCGCGTGGCGCGTGGGCAAGGCAACATCACCTTCACTGCGGTTGGGCGCGCCTACATCCGCCAGCGCTTCGCGGCCACCCCCGCCGAGTTTCTGCGCATCGTCCGCCACAAGTCGCCCCGGACCCTCGCCAGCGGCTAGCGTGGCGGCACCCCGCCGCTAGTTTCCTCCTCCACCATTTCCCCCATCTCGTGCCCCATGCGGTCGCGCTTGGTGCGCAGATACGCGGCGTTGTGGGGGTTGGACGGCACGATGACGGGGACTTGCTCGACGATCTCCAAGCCAAAGGCCGTGATGCTGGCCCGCTTCTCAGGATTATTGGTGATGATGCGCAATCGCTGCAACCCAAGATCCGCCAAGATCTGCGAGCCAATGCCATATTGGCGGGCGTCGCGCGGCAGCCCCAGCAGCAGATTGGCATCCACCGTGTCCGCGCCATCCTCTTGCAGCTTATAGGCTTTCAGCTTGTTGTGCAGGCCAATGCCCCGCCCCTCTTGACCGCGCAGATAGACGACCACGCCCCGCCCAGCGGCGGCGATCATCGCCATCGCCCGGTCGAGTTGCTCGCCACAGTCGCAGCGCCGCGAGCCAAAGACATCACCAGTCAGGCACTCGGAGTGCACGCGCACCAGCACGGGGTCCGCCGTCGCCACATCGCCCAACACCAGCGCCACGTGTTCATCGCCATTGAAGGTCGATTGATAGCCAATGGCGATGAAGTCGCCCCAGCGCGTGGGCAATTGCACGGCCTCGGTGACGCGTGCCACCAGCCGCTCGGTGCGCTGACGATAGGCGATGAGGTCGGCGATGCTGATG
>JACDGC010000256.1 GCA_013815535.1 Ktedonobacterales bacterium | reverse complement strand
TTCGAGATGTGGATGAGTTGGCCCGCTTGCTGGCGGATGGCCTCCACCACCGCTGGATGGCAATGGCCGAGCACATTCACGGCGATGCCCGCGACGAGGTCCAGGTACATATCACCATTGGCGGCGTAGAGGCGCACCCCTTCGCCGTGATCAAAGGTTACGGGCAGGCGCGCGAATGTGTGCTGGTAATACCGCTCTTCCAGGGCGAGCCAATCGCGCTGGGCGGACTGTGTTGCCGTCATGGGCATGCTCCTCTATCCATACGAAATGCCACGCCGGGCACCGTTGCCCGCCGCGTTGTCGCGTTGTGTCCGCCCCATTATATAACGCCACGTCACCCCCGTGTTGTGCCCCCCGAAAAACCACCCCAAGCTGTATGTATGCCAGCCTCCTCTTGACAAGATGGCGTGTTTACGGCTAAACTGAATAGGATGAGCAAGCGTGAGAGGGTGGCAACGATGCAACGAGGACCAGTGGCGACCTGGATGCGACTGGTGCGTGTTTTTCACCGAGTGCAAGGGCATGAAACAGCGGCACTGCGTGCGCATGACCTGAGCCTGGCGCAGTTCGACGTGATCGCTCAGGTGGGGCGTGATGAGGGCGTCACCCAGCAAGTGCTGGCCGACCGATTGCTGGTGACTAAGGGCAACATCTGCCAATTGCTCGACCGTTTGGTGCAACGGGGTTTGCTGGTGCGCCAGCCCGATGGGCGCGCTAATCGCATCGTGTTGACCACGGCTGGCCGCGCCGTCTATGCCGAGGTCGTCCCCGCGCAAGAGGCTCAGATGGCCGCCCTTTTCGCCCCCCTCAACGCCGATGAGCAAGCCCAATTGCGTGCCCTGCTGCGGAAACTGGAACGCGGGCTAGATGCGCGCGATTAGTGCCCCACCATCCCCGCAGCACCACCCAGCAGCGGTTCTGTGCGCGTCGCCGCCACATTACCCCCTGCCGGAGTCGTTTCGCGGGCATAGGTGCGCGCCGCCAGCAGCGCCAAAATGGCCGCCAGCGTCAGCGCGGGGCCAGCGAAGATGACCAGCGCGTGCATCACGTTATGCGAAGCCAGCTTGCCCGCCACCGCGCCAACCAAGGTGGGTGAGCCCACATCCCCCAGCAGATGCGCGATGGTCATGATCACCGCCAACGCCGAGGCGCGCAGCGCGGGCGGCACGACATCCTGAATGGCCGCGTTGAGGGGGCCGTTATACATATTCATGAAGAGCGCGCCCACGAAGCTGAGGCCGAGTAGCATGAAGATGTTGGCGGAGAGAAAGCCCGTCACGATGAAGGGCACCGCGCCACCAAATCCAATGGCGACCGCCAACATGCGTCCCCCCGCGAAGCGCTGACTCAAGCGATCCGCCATAGCCCCGCCCAGCAGCGTCCCCAGCACCCCGGCGGGGATGAGCACAGCGCCCGTGATGAGCGCGGTCGTCTGAATGCCCAGGTGATAGTGCTCTTTCAGATGGATGGGCACGAAGACGATGGCGGGCGTTGTGACGAAAAGGCCCAAGGCTTGCAAGAAGATGCTCACACGCACGGTGGGGCTGCGCAGCACCGCGCGTGCCTGCCCTGCCAGCGTTGCCAGCCACCCACTGCCAGGGGCGACACGTGGCTGCGTCGTCCGCAGTTGAGAGGCCGAACGGCGATCCGCCTCATCATAGGCTTGACGGTCGGCGGCGCGCCAGATCAGCCAGGCCAGCACCAGACCAGGGGGGCCGCAAATGAAGAAGGCAAGGCGCCAGCCGAAATGTTGCGCGATGACGCCCCCCGCGATGAAGCCGACTGCCGTGCCCACCAGCGTGCTGGCCCCCCAGCGGCTGAGCACCTGGGCCCGTTGCGCCCGGGGAAAGTAGGCCGCCAGCAGCGCCACCCCCGCTGGGATGTAGCTGGCCTCGCCGATGCCCAACACCGCGCGCCCAACGAAGAGTTCTCCGAAGGTGTGCGCGATGGCGGTATACCACGTCGCCAGACTCCACAGTGCCACGCCAAAGGCGATGATGCGGGTGCGGGCACCACGGTCCGCCAGCAACCCCATTGGCAGCGCGAAGAGCGTGTAAATGAGCAAAAAGGCGCTGGCCGTCATCCCCACCTGGGCATCGTTCAGATGAAAGTCGAGCTTGAGTTGTGGCCCCACCGCCACAAAGACGATGCGGTCGAGATAGTTGATGAAATTGATGGCGGTCAGCACCCAAAAGACATACCGCGCCGCACCCTGTGTTGGTGGTGCCAACAATCCGCCAGTGCTCGGGCGGGTGGCGGCACGGGGGCGCGCGGTATGGCGGGGCGCCACGGGGCGCACCACCTGTGAACGCATGCCCCCCGAGCGTGATTTCGTGCTGCTCATGCCAACCTTCTCATCTCGAATCTCATCGTGGCGCGTGCGGTCCTTCCGACCCTGTCATGCTGAATGCATCATAGCGCGAATTGCTGAAGCTGCTGCAAGCCTGTTTGACCACGATCGGCGGCACCACAGGCACATGCTTATCTCGTTCTCAGTGTAAGTGTTCGGCGCGTGCGCGTCAAACCGTAGGGACGATCTGCACGCCTCGTCGCTTGACATTCGGAGTCAACCATAGGACAATCTCTGGCATCACCATGCGTTCTGGTTACCCAACATGTGAGGAGGGAATCGTCAGATGGCTTTTGCCAATGCCGCCTACACGGTGTTGATTGTTGATGACAATCCGGCACTGCTGGACCTCATCGCCGAGTCACTGAAGATGATCGGCAATTACGCCGTCGTCACCGCCACCAATGGCGTCGAGGGACTGGAACGTTTCTATGAAGTGCGTCCGCAGTGCATGGTCATCGATGTCAAGATGCCCCAGCTAGATGGCTATCAACTCGTGCGCATCTTGCGCGGTGACCCCGAGACGGCGGCAACCCCACTCGTGATCTTGACCGCAATGGTGCAAGACAAAGATCGCTTTCAGGGGCTGGCCTCGGGGGCCGATCAATATTTGCTGAAACCGATCAAACCACGCGAACTGGTCGATGCCATCCAGCGTGCCATCACTACCAGTGCCGAGACGCGCAGCGCAGCACTGCGTCGCCTAGCTGAAGAAGAAGCGTAATCGCCTCTCTAAAAAAAGCACCAGCGAGGAAATCCCTATGGCGGCAGAGACGACCCCTTCCGTGGCACAGGGCGAACGTGAGATCTATCGCGGCTACGATCGGCAGCGGCGGCTTGACTTGGCGCGGGGCATCGCCCCGATATTCGCTGCCCTCTTACTCATTTTCCTCGTCTTACTCGATAGCGTCGTGCCACATCTGAGCCGCCCCAGCCTGCGTTACGATGCCGCGCGCACGCTGGCGACGCAACTCATTGGCGATCCCGTGTTGCTGGTCTGCATCATCGCGTTTCTCTACGCCACGGTGGCCGTGCGTCGTAAGCAAGTGGGCCGCGCCACCGTTTTGATCATCGTCGCCACGAATGTCGCGGTCATCACCATCATCTTTATGTGGGCCTTTGGCATCGGTGGCCTCGATTTCGTTTCCACGGGTGCCTTCGCCGCGCTCTGCGTCGCCATCGCGCTAGCGGGCATTTTGGGAGAGCGTCCGATTTTGTTGGCCACGACCTTGCTCATGAACGCGACCGTCGTGTTTCTGGGGTTTTTCGCGGTGACGCCCAAACCTGCCAGCGTCAGCGATACCAGCATCGCTGACTTGGCGGATTCCCAAAAAGTGATCCTGATCGCCGGGGCGCTGCTGGTGCAGTGGGCTGTCACGGCCATTGTGTTGGCTGCGACGAATACCTATGAACGCATCATGCGCGAGTTGGGCGATGTGCGGGTGGCCTTTGAGCGCGCTCAGCAACTGGATGACCTGAAAGACCAGTTCATCAGCAACGTCAACCACGAACTGCGTGGCCCCGTCATGGCCATGCAAGGTTACCTGGAACTGCTGGAAATCGCCAACGAAACGGCACCGCTGGCCAAACGGCAGTCGCTGCTGCAACGAGCCGCCGCCTCGGCGGATAATCTGGTGGCATTGCTCAACAGCATCTTAGGCACGCGGCAGATGGACCGCGCTGCCAACGACTTCGTCCCCGAGAGCGTCGACATCCGGGCCGCTATCGAGATCGCTGCGGGTTTGCTGGACCCCCGCGAGGTGGCCGAGCGCGAGCGGGCGCTGCGCATCGCTGTGTCACCGGGGTTGGCCATTTGGGGGGAACAGGTGCGCTTGCAACAGATCATGACGAATCTGCTTTCCAACGCCATCAAATATTCCACCCCTGGCTCCCCCATCGAGGTCGCAGCGACGGTCATCACCCAACCTGAAAAGAAGACCGGGGCATTTGGTCGCACGGTGCTCGTTACTCATCAGATGGCGGATATCACCGTGCGCGATCATGGGTTGGGCATCCCACCTGAACAAGCGCCGCTGCTCTTTGGCCGTTTCGTGCGGCTGCCGCGCGACTTGGCTTCGACCACGGTGGGCAATGGGTTGGGGTTGCACCTGTGTCGCACCCTCACCGAGGCCATGGGCGGGCGCATCTGGGTGGAAAGCAGCGGCGTCGATGGCGAGGGCTCGACCTTCCATGTCGTGTTGCCCATGACGCACGACTGATCCTTCTGGACTTTTCGGCGCTCGCGTGTTATACTCTCAGCCAGAACACCCTTTAACTTCGTCCTGCGAGGCGAGAAAGGAACGGTATGGTCACACCCCGCGCGCCACGCCCCACGGGGCCAGCGCAAACACCATCCTCCCCCCCCGCTCCCAAGAGATCCGTAATAAACGCGGCGAGGTCGTGCGCGCCCGCGTCTTGCTGAATGCGGATGAGATGCGGCGCGCTCTGGCTCGCATCGCGCACGAGATTTTGGAGCGCACCGATGGGGCGCAAGATACCCTTCTCGTTGGCCTCTATCAAGAGGGTATTCCACTGGCCGAGCGGCTGGCGAGCTTCATGCTCGCTTTCGAGGGTCGCACCGTGCCCGTTGGGCGGCTCGACTTCAGCGCGCACCGCGACGATGTGCGGGCGCGTGGCCCCTTTCCCACCCTCGGCCCCACCGACCTGCCCACCGATTTGACGGGCAAGACCGTCGTGCTGGTCGATGATGTCATCTACACGGGCAGGTCGCTGCGCGCGGCCCTTGACGGTCTCTTTGCCCATGGGCGCCCCGCGCGCGTGCAAGCCGCTGTGCTGGTGGATCGCGGGCACCGCGAGCTGCCCTTGCGCCCAGACTATGTGGGCAAAAACATCCCCACCGGACGCGATGAATGGGTGCAGGTGCAGGTGCAAGAACTGCACGGGCAAGACGCGGTGTTGCTGGTGCGCGAAGGCGGTGGCATGTGACCCATCACCACCTTTTTGACCTGCAAGACTGGTCAGCCGCTGACCTCACCGCCATGCTCGATCTCGCGGAGCGTCTGCGTGACCAACACAGCGATGAAGGCAAACTCGGCCTCCTGCGTGGCCGATCGGTCATCACCTTATTTTATGAGACCAGCACCCGCACGCGTGTCTCATTCGAACTGGCGGCGCATGCCATTGGCGCGGATGTTGCCACCATGACGGCGAGCGGCAGCAGCGTGGAGAAGGGCGAATCGCTGCAAGACACCATCAAAACGCTGGATGCCATGGGGCCAACCATCATCGTCATGCGTCACCCCGCCTCTGGCGCGGCCCACACCGCTGCCATATGGAGCCGCGCTGCCATCGTCAACGCGGGTGATGGCTGGCACGCCCACCCCACCCAAGCCCTGCTGGATCTGCTGACGCTGCGCGAAAAACTTGGCGATTTGGCGGGCAAACGCGTCGTCATTCTGGGCGACATCCAACACAGCCGCGTGGCGCGCTCGAATTGCTGGGCGCTGACGACCATGGGCGCGCAGGTCACCTTGTGCGGGCCGCCCACGCTGCTCCCCACCAGCTTCGCCGCTGCTTACCCTGACCGCGCCATTACGTGTGAATATGATGTCGAGCGAGCCCTAGCTGGGGCGGACGTGGTGATGGCGCTGCGGCTGCAAAAAGAGCGCATGGAGGGCGGGTTCTTGCCCTCCATGCGCGAATATCGTCAGCAATATGGCCTGACCGCTGCGCGATTGGCTGCCTATCCAGACCTCCTGGTGATGCACCCTGGCCCCATGAATGAGGGTATCGAGATCGACCCAGATGTAGCC
>JACDGC010000255.1 GCA_013815535.1 Ktedonobacterales bacterium | reverse complement strand
CATCATGGCAGTGGCCCACGCGCGACGTCGCTGCTGGACCCGGGCTTCGCGCCCGGGTTGGCGGCCTATGCCGCAGCCTTCGCGCGGCGCTACCCGTGGGTGACGCAGTACACGCCCGTGAATGAGCCACTGACCACCGCGCGGTTCAGTGGCCTCTATGGGCACTGGTACCCCCATCAGCGCGACGAAGCGGCTATGGCGCGGATGGTGCTGCACCAGTGTCGAGCAGTGGTGCTGGCAATGGCGGCGATCCGCCAAGTGCAGCCTCAAGCGCAGCTCATCCAGACCGAGGACCTGGGCAAGACGCATAGCACGCCGGCCCTGGCTTACCAGGCCGATTTCGAGAATGAGCGCCGCTGGTGCTCGCTCGATCTGCTCTGTGGCAGCTTTGATGAAACCAAACTGTATTGGCACCATTTGCGTTTCTTGGGCATCGGTGCCGCTGATCTCGCGTGGTTCACCGCGCACCCATGTCCACCAGATGTCATGGGTATCAACCACTATCTGACCAGTGAGCGCTTCCTCGACGAAGACCTCGCGCGCTATCCAGCGGAGACGAGGGGGGGGAACGGACGCGACCGCTACGCGGATGTCGAAGCGGTGCGGGTGGGCGATGTCGCGCTGGCGCGGCATGCTGGCCTGCTGCGCGAGGTGTGGGCGCGCTATCAGCGACCGCTGGCGCTGACCGAGGTGCACCTCGGCTGCGACGACGAAGCCGAGCGGTTGCGCTGGTTGTGGGAGGCCTGGACGGCGGCCCAGGCGTTGCAAGCGGCAGGCGTGCCTATGCGGGCCATTACGGTCTGGGCACTGCTGGGGTCCTTTGACTGGAATGGATTGGTGACGCGCGATGCCGGGTATTATGAGGCGGGGGCCTTTGATGTGCGCACCAGCCCGCCACACCTGACCGCCCTGGGCGAGATGGTGCACCAGTTAGCGCATGGTCGCGCCGTTGCCAAGGATATCACCCAGGTGCCGGGGTGGTGGCGACGACCCGAACGGGTGTATTATCGCCTGCCTCATTTTGCCGCTCACTAAGGGGCAGCGGTGAGGTGCTGACGAGTTGGATCGATTCCGTGCCGGGGCCGTGGGCGGCTAGCCACGGCCCTCAGGCTCTTGCTGATGCGTCCCCCAAACGTCGCGGCGATCCATTGCCTGCTGGCGGTGGTGTGGATGATCAATTAAGCACCGACAAACTGACTTTGTGCACTACTCTGAAAACCAAAATGCGGTGCGAGCAGCATCCGCTCATGATGCGGAAGAAAGGGACAGATATGGCACAGCATATCATGGTCATCGACGATTCCAGCACCTTCCTTGATGAGATCGAGGATGTCTTGAGCCAGGCGGGCTATGCCACGACCACGGATATTCATATGGGCACGACCGTCACCAAGCAGCAACCGAAACTGCCCGACCTCCTCATCATCAATACCCGCTGGAACGAAGAGGCGCGTGGGCTGGAACTGGTGCAGGAATTGCAGCTCGACCCTGTCACCACGGCGCTGCCCATCATCCTCTGCCTCAGCCCCAAGCCTGACCTGCTCTCCCTGGAAGATCATCTGATGGCCCATCAGGTGCGCTTGCTCCCCAAGCCCTTTACCAGCGCCGAGTTGCTCACCGCCATCCACCAAATATTGATGTAACCGTTACAGTGCGCGGGTTGCAAATAGGAAATAGAGCACGCGATGCGGGGTCCCACGTTGGGACCCGGCTGGCACTGTTCGCGCACGGTCATTTAGCACAGAGCAAAGGAAGGGGAAGGCAACATGGAAAATACACCAGGAAGCATGCTTTCTGATGCTGAACGCTTTCTCACGGCCTTACAACAATTGCTGGCGCTCGATATGAGTGATGCGCGCCAGACATTAAATGAAGCGGCTATCATCCTGAGCGAGATCTTACAGGCGGAAAAAGTCGATTGTTTCATCCTAGACGACGACCAGCGCATGTTGTTCGCGCTGGGAACCAGCGAAACCCCTTTGGCCCATAAACAGCGGGCGATTGGCATGGATCGCCTGCCTTTGGCGAATGGTGGCGTCGAAGTGGGCGTCTTTCAGTCGGGCCACTCTTATCGCACGCACCACGCCGAGCAAGACCCGCAGATGCTGATCGGCGTCACGCAGGGCCTGGGCATCCGCTCGCTGCTGGCGGTGCCGCTGACCATTGCCACGAAACGACGCGGGGCCATTGTGGTGTCCTCGACCGAACCAGGGCGCTTCACCGACACCGATCTCACGTTTCTCGAAACGGTGGCGTATTGGGTGGGGTTACTGCTCTACCAGGCGGCGTTACAGGAACGGGTAGCCACTCACGAACGGTCCCAGGAACGGTTGGATGCGGCGCTCTTGACGGTGCTGCACCACGACATCAGCGTGGCGCTTGACCTCCAACGTACCCTGCTCAGCACCCTGCAACAGGGGACCGATGGTCCGCAAACGCCGATCTCGCATGCCTTAAAGGGCATCGCGCATATGCAACGGCTGCTGACCACCGTGCACGAGGTCCGTACTGGGCAGTTTACCACTGCTTCGTTGTCCCGCCAAACAATTGATGTCATCCCCTTGGTGGCCACAAGCATCGCCGCCGTAAGCACCCCCGATGTGCCCGTGCTACTGGAATGCGATCTGGAAAGCCTGCTGCTGACGACCGTGCCGCCGTTAGCACAGCAGGCCATTGAAAATCTGCTGGACTACGCGGTGGAGCATTCCCCGCAGGGCACGCCCGTCCAAGTGAGCATTGACGTGGAACGCGATGCCGCCGACGAACCCACGGCGTTCCTCCTGACGGTTGAGGACGCCGGACCGCCCCTCCCACTGGCTGGCCCATTGTCTGACCAGGAAGCAAAGCATCAGCCCATCAGTGTCCGCCAATTGGGCGTCATGATGTATCTGGTCGAACACATCATGACGGTCCTCGGCGGCGACATTGCCGCCGAGCGAGGCGAGCCGCAGGGCACCATCTTTACCCTGCGCTTCCCCCTCATGAACACGAGCGTCGCGGCAACGGTGGCGGCCCCCACACCGCTCTTGGTCTATCATGACCAGCGCAGCCGTGACCTGACCGATGCCGAGTGGCAGCAGATCCAATCGCTCTTGCCCGCGCCCAAGGAACAAGGCCGCAAGCGGAGCGACCTACGCCGCGTCATCAATGGCATCTTGTATATCCTCGATACCGGCATCGCCTGGCGCAAGCTCCCGCGCCGCTATGACAACAATGTCACCTGCTGGCGCTACTACATCTGCTGGCAGGGCGATGGCACGTGGCGGCGTCTGCAACAGCAGATTTTGGCGCAACGGACGCCCCCCACGACGCGCTAGCACCGCCACCCCGCCGCGCAAACCGTTGGCAAAATCAGTGTTGCAATATGCGAGATATGCAGCAGGTACGCCCTGTTGCTTGGTTTGGCGGTGCTTGTGCAGATACCCTCGTGGTGGGGGCACGCGGCGGGAACGTTCCCGTTTTGCCGCCCATTCCATACACACCCATAAAGGAGCACACCACGTATGTACGTCCGCAACAATCGCTTGCAATATCCCGTGCGCGTCGAAAAACCCGATCCGCTCTTCGCCAAACAGGTCCAAGAACTCTTGGGCGGCAAATATGGTGAATTCACGGTGATGGCCCAATACCTGCAACAGGGTTGGGGGCTGCGCGGCGCCGAGAGCAATCCCAAATTGACCCGCATCAAAGACTTGCTCCTTGATACGGCAATGGAAGAGATGATGCATGTCGAGATGCTCTCGACCATGATCGGCCTATTACTTACCGGGGCTTCCCCCGACCAACAAGCCCAGGCCGCTGACGCCAGCCCGGCAGTCGCGGCGGTGCTGGGTGGCATGAACCCCCGACATGTCATCGTCGCTGGCTTGGGCGCGCAATACGCCGACAGCCTGGGGAATCCGTGGAACGGGGCTTACGTCACAGCCAGTGGCAACGTGGCGGCAGACATGTACACCAACGCTATTTGCGAGATGCAAGGGCGGTTGCAAGCGGCACGCGTGCGCGAGCTGACCGACGACACGGGCGTGCGCGACACCCTGACCTTCATGTTGGCGCGTGATCTGTTGCATCAAGAACAATGGTTGGCAGTGGTAGAGGAGCTTGGGGGTGCGACGACGGTGCTGCCCATCCCCGCCCAACTGACAGCGGATACGCTGGGCAAGCACGAAAAAGTGGCGTATGCTGTGATGAGCTATAGTGCCGACCCCGCCGCCACGACCACGGGCGAGGGTCGGTGGGCCAGCGATCCCTCAATTGATGGCAAGGGCACGTTTAGCTACATCGCCGAGCCCTATGCCGAGGGTACATCAGTGGACCTCCCCGCTGCACCCGCTGCCATCTATGGCAGCCTGCCAGGCGACCCCACTGGTGCCACTATCGCCCCCAAGGGCACCCAAGGCAAAAGAGCCAAAGATACCTCGCTCATCCACAAAATTGGCGATGCCATTACCGGGAATGAAGCCTGAGAACTTCGGCAATAAACCGCAGGCCGCCGCCGTCATAGGATATGACGGCGGCGGCCTGTACCTTGACTTCATGTCTTATTCACTAGGTGTACCATGGACTGCGTAGGGGGTTAACTTTCGGCGTGGCAGGTACACCCCGTATCATCGTAGCAGCCGACACAGCAATAGGTCTGGCCGTCGGCATCGTAGCCGCTGCCGTCGTTGCCGCGCCATTCGCTCTGGGTCATCCCATATTTGGAGCAACTTCGTTCTTCGGGCATCATCGTTGGGTGTTCCTTTCGAGTTAGACAGGTGATGCTTCATCACCCCGTATGGCTGGCAGACCCTACCGAGCTGCATTGGTCGTTGGGGTATCGCCAGTCATCGGATCAAAGAGCGTATCCAGGTGCGTCAGCAGGTCTTGTGGATCCTGATATAGGGCATACGCCCCCTGCAACTCGCTTGCGCTAAAGCCGCCACAACGCAGCGCAATGAGCGGGACACCCACCTGCTGTGATGATTGGATGTCATAGGGCGAATCGCCCAACATCGCTACCTGCATCGGTGGCAATCCCAAACGCTCTAAGGCCACCTGCGTAATGTCGGGGGCGGGTTTCGTGTGTTGGGCATCTTGGGCGGTGGTGCGTTCCGGCAAAAGGTCCGCAATCCCAGCGATGTGCAACAGGCTCTCAAGCTCGTCGCTATCGGCGGAACTGCCAACGATCAGGTGCAAGCCCCGTGCCCGTAATGCTTGAACGAGCGCCTGGGACCCGGGAGCGGCGCTGACATGGGGAAGGTACTTTTCGCGAAAAATGGCTTTGCGGCGCTGCGCGATTTGTTTCCCTTCCGCACTCGTGCTTTCCAGACCAGGAACGACGCGTGGCAGCAATTGATCGCCCCCCATCCCGATCAAGGGGCGTATAGCATCATAGGGCACCCCATGCCCACTCTCTTGCAATGCATCGTACCAAGCGTGTGCATGGGCATCATTGCTCAGCACCAACGTTCCATCGACATCCAGAATGAGGCCACGTACCGTAAGCGACGGTCGTGCACCAGGGATCGTCATGCAAGATACCTCCAAAAACAGGAAAAACGGCCGCGTTCTCCCCCAACTTTCCGCACATTATGCGCCATCTTCCCTGCTTGCACGTGCTTCGGCGCCGGGTCTTCCCAAGATCATCTTGGGTGCGCTTGACATCAGGACACCCAGCGGTGCTACACGTCCAAGGAAGGCTGCTTGAGCATGATTCGCTGAGATGAGGTCACTGCCATTCATCTGCGGCATCAGAGAAGATGAAGCGCCGGATGCGTACCAAAAATCCGGCGAATAGGCAGACGGCTAGACAAAAATCGTGATTAAGCCATGGAGACTTATCTATCGGTCATGATCTCTCGCATGAGGAAAACGATGCTGAGAACGCTCCCAATGAATCGCCAGGGTCGCTAATCTTCCAGCGCGAGTGCGAGTGGCACCTTTGCCAAAGCCCACCAGCGCTACACCTGCAACAAAGCTCTGCGCTATGCCTTCCACCAGTTTGCCTGGCAAAACGCGCGCAGAGCCCTGGGCGATAGCTTATCATCAGCGCAAGCGCAAGGAAGGGAAAACCCATCCCGTCGCGTTACGTGCGTTGGAACCCGCCCGTGCGACCATGCTCAGTGTAGCTTCGTACTGGGTCATGTGGCCCTCTTGCCATAGAAGGTCTAGTGC
>JACDGC010000254.1 GCA_013815535.1 Ktedonobacterales bacterium | reverse complement strand
CGCCCAGGCACCCCCACATGCCGCTCGCCCCCCACTGGGCAGGTGGCCACAGCGCCGCAGCGGTGTCGTGGCAGATGGCCGTGACGCCAGTGCGATTGGGCACGCTGATGACCACCACCCCCAACAGATGATCGATGAGCGGTTGCCCAGTGCTGGGCTGCACCAAGGTGCCGACATGATGCGTGGGGGCATCCTTCAAAAAGCTCTTCGCCGCGCTGAAGGAGGGCGAGGTGCCGATGTAGACCAACCACGGCGCGACCCCCACCACGAAGCCCAGCACCGCCAAGCCCACCACCCAACGGCGCACCTGCCGCCGCTGCAACAGCACCAAGGGCACGAACGCGAGTGCCACAAAGGGTGCCACCAGCGGATCGCTCCATATGGCGACCCCGGCAATCAGACCCCACAGAGCAAAGCCGCCCCATCCCTGCCACGTGTGCGGCACCCCGCCAGCGCGGCGGATGAGCCACATGGTGATCACAATCAGCAACGCGCCAAAGAGGAGCGTTTCCAAATAGCCGCCATAGGCTTCGAGTTGCAGCTTCAGTTGCTCATCGGCACCCACTGCCAGCAGCACGAGGCCCACCAACGCCACACGTGGCTGAAATGCCCACGCCAACAGGGCATACATCACCCCCATGAACAGCCCATAGAGTACGATGAGGCCACACTTCAAAGCAAACGCCGAGACGCCCATCACTGCATAGAACAAGGCCCCCAAGTAGGCTTCGATGGTCCCCATATAGGCTTGCCCATAAAAAAAGATGGGATGTTCACCCCGCAACAAAATGTGCCGCGCCATCAGGCCCATTGTGGCATCGTCGCTGTCGCTCCCTGGCCACCCCGCAGCCACCAGCGCCAGACGCACCCCCACTGCCACTAGGATGATGGCGCCGCCCGCCAGCAGAAAGCGATGCACCCACAGCCAAGCAGCGAGGGGTGTGGCACGGGGCAACAGCAGCGGTGGGGCAGAGGGGGGCGCAGGGGAGGCACTAATCATGAGATCTCCTTCATAAAAAACAGAGGCAGGCCATGACAATACAATAGAGGGCACCAAAGAAACAGACGAGCCAACCGTGAGTTTAGCTGCATTCTCAGAAAAACAAGCGTGATGTCATGATATGCCATAGCGCTGTAAAAAAGCATCGAAGCGATCCTGCCACGCGGAAAAACGGTCGAGATGTTGCGTGAGCGCATCAAAGTCAGCACGACTGATGGAGGGAATCGTCACCTCTGTCACGTTGGCGTCTTGACTGCCACGAGCCAGGGTTTGCAAAGTATCTGCCACCTCGATGGCGCGCACATGGGTCGCCGCGAAGTCGGCCCCCGCGCTGATGATGCGCTCGCCTTCATCCAACACGGCCCCCACTTGATCCATCGCGTGGCGGCTCAACAGCAGCCCCAGCCGCTCGCGGAATGATTGCAAGCGTTCGGCGATGCGCGCGTAGGTCGTCAACAGGCGATAGAGCATGCGGCGGAAAGCGCGATACTCCTCCAGCAACCCCGCATAACTTTCTTGCAACAGCTTTTCGTATTCTTGCGAGAAGGCAAAAAGTTGCTCGCGGCGCTCAGGGTCGATCCCGCGCCAGTCGATGCTTTGCATGGCATCTTTGAGCGAATGGCGTTCCAGGCACCACACCGCCCGCCGTCCCCGCGTGGGGGTCTGCCACATCAACTTCAGCGCCTCGGACCAAAACGGTGCCCGCTGCCATCGAGAAAGATATGTCGCGGGGCGCACCCCCATCAGATGACAAAGGGCGGCCACGGGCACATAGCCGCGCTGGTCGCCAGTCACCAACAGCGGCAATTCGCCGCCCAGCATCGGCAGGGGCACGGTCGTCTGCATGATGACATGTGGCAGTGCCTCCGCTGCATTGTCGCCCATCATCCTCGCCTCTCTTTCCTGCCATCCATTCGCGCTTGCAGTATAATCCATGGGGTGCCGAGATGCCAGGGAGGTCACCCGATGGAATTGCAACGATTCAATGAGCCGATCGCTTTCCGCGCGCACGTTGGCGCGTTCCTTGAAACACATGAAGCCGAAAATTGCGTGCAAATTGGCATGCTCACCACGCGCAGCCTCATCCCCTCGGCGGACCCCATCTATTGCGCCACAGTGGTCGATGGCGCGGCAATTCAAGCGGTCGCCATCATGACACCGCCCTATCATTTGCTCATCACCCCGGCGGCCCCATCCGCTGCGGTGGACCTGATCGCCCACGACCTAGCGGGGGAGGCCGTGATGGTGACGGGCGTCATGGCCGACCCCGCCACCAGCTTGCGTTTCGCCCAAACATGGCAGGACGTGCGGGGGGGTGGCTTCGCGCCCACCATGAGCGAACGCCTCTATCGGCTGGCGCGCGTCATCCCTATCACCGGGGTGGCGGGGCGCATGCGTGCCATCAGCGAGGCAGATCGTCCGCTGTTGGTGCAGTGGTTGGCCGATTTCGAGCAAGAGGCGCTGGGCACCGCGCTCGACCATGCACAGATCCACCATCGCATCGATCGCTATTTGACGCTGGCGGCCTTTGGGCTATACCTGTGGGAGGTCGATGGGGAGGTCGTGGCGCTGGCGGCTCACAGCGGCCCCACCCCCCATGGCATGCGCATCGGTCCCGTCTATACGCCACCAGGGCTGCGCGGGCATGGCTACGCCCGCGCCCTGGTCGCCGACCTCAGTCAGATGCTGCTGGCAGGCGGGCGGCAGTTCTGCTTCCTTTTCACCGACCTCACCAACCCCACCTCAAACCATATCTATCAAGCCATTGGGTACACGCCCGTGAGCGACGTGCAGGTCTATCGCTTCACCTAAATGGAGCTCACATCCTTGGCTGTCGTGCCGATGCTATATGCTGGATGGGAGAGAATGTCGCGCGCCAGGGATGGCAGGTAAACGCACAGAAGGATGGGATTTCGCACATATGACCGCACGCACGCGTTGGTTGGCCGTGGGAATGAGCTGCACGCTCATCATCGCGGCCCTAGGGCTCGTCGCCCGTCAGGCCATTTTCGTCCAGGCTGCCCCGCAACAGTTAGCCCAGGTGCCGCACTCGGCACCGCAATTCACCGCGTCGGTGACGCCGATCGGCAAATTGCCGCAAAATGGCACCATGAGCCTGACCCTCACCTTGCAGCCGCGCAACAAAGCCATGCTCGAACGCTTTGTGCAAGATGTCGCCACACCGCACTCGGCGCATTTCCACCAGTTCCTCGCGCCGCAAAACTTCGCCAGCGTCTTCGGCCCAGACCCAGCCACGGTGCGGGCGACGGTGAAGTATCTGCAAAGCGCGGGCCTCCACGTGACGAAGCTGCAATCGGGCGGCATGTTCATCAGCGTCACCGGCACGGTCAAAGCGGTGGAAGCAGCCTTGCACACCACGATGAATACCTACCACGATGCCAAAGGGCGCACCTTCTTCGCCAACAGCGCGGGGGTGACGCTGCCAGCCAACATCGCGCCACATGTCATCGGCGTGACGGGGTTGGATAATCTCGCCACACATCATCGCATGACCACCAACCCCAGCGCCACCAAAAAGAAATTGGTGCAAAAGCCCAACACGGCAGGGTGCCCCGCCACCACGGGTCAGAATACGCTGGTGCCAGCGCAGCTTGCCACCGCCTATGACTTCCCCGCCACGCTCACGGGTGCGGGGCAATCCGTCGCGCTCATCGAATTCGACGGCTATCTCCTCTCTGATATCGGCGCGTATGCCGCCTGCTTTGCCCCCAGCGTCACTGTCAGCAACGTCGTGCAGACACGGGCGATTGATCTCGGTGGCCCGCTGACGCCGGAAGTGGGGGCCATCGAAGACGAGTTGGATATCGAAGTGCTGCTGGGCATGGCCCCGGGTCTGTCAAAGATCCACGTGTATGAAGCGCCCAACAGCAACCAAGGTTTGATCGATATGCTGGCGGCGATCGCCAACGACGATGCCGATGCCACGGTCAGCGATAGCTGGGGGGCCTGCGAAACCGACACGGGCTTTGCCGTCGCGGCCAGCGAAGAAATGGCGTTCTTGCAGATGGCCGCGCAGGGGCAGGGGGTCTATGTCGCTTCGGGTGACAACGCCGCCTATGACTGCCTGAATGATCTCGGTTCCGCGACCTACTTCCACGGGCAAAGCGTCAGCGTCGACGATCCAGCCTCCGACCCCTATGTGGTAGCAGTTGGGGGCACCACATTGAACATCAATGCCACCACAGCCAGTTACCTTTCCGAAACGGTGTGGAACAACATCGATCTGCCCTCGCCCGTGCAGGCCGGGACGGGCGGCGGCATCAGCCAGCTTTGGGGCGCGCCCGAGTGGCAGTCTGGCGCGCGTGCCACCACCACGCCAGGTGGCATCGCCGACCCCAGCGGCGGGCGGGCCCTCCCAGATGTCGCGGCCAACGCCGACCCCCAGACAGGGTATGCGGAATATTGCACGGCAGGCGATTTCTGCGCCAGTGCGCCGGGCAGTTGGTTCGACATCGGCGGCACCTCGGCGGCGGCCCCCCTGTGGGCCAGTCTGGCGGCGCTGGCGGCGCAAGGCGCGAACATGCGCGTCGGCCTCATCACCCCCGCTCTGTATAGCCTCTATCGGGCCGACACCACCGCGCACGCGGCGGCGGGCATCACCCTCAACGGCACCACCTATTATGATTACGCCACGCAGGTCAACGGCGCGACCCCGGCCAGCGGGCAAATCACCTTCAACGACATCACCAGCGGCAACAATACCTTCCCCTCAGCCGCAGGCTTCGCCCCAGGCTTCAGCGCGAGGCCGGGCTTCGATGCCGTCAGCGGGCTGGGCACCATGGACGGCCAAAGCGTCGTCGATTTCTTGAAAGCGTCCATCCGCTTCACCTCGCCGCGTCTCTATATGGCAGCGCGCGGCAACGATGGGCGGTTCTGGCTGTCGGGCTATTTCCTCAACAATGGCAATGGCAACCTCCTGCCCAGCTCACCCCAACTGAGCAATTGGTTCCCCCTCAGCAGCCAAGCGTTCCAGGGCAATCCCGCAGTGGTGGATAATGGTGCCCCCACCGCCGGACTCACCGGCACCACAGGGATGGTGTGGATCGCGGGCATCGGCACCGATGGTCTGTTGCGCATCGGAAGCTATAACCCCAGCACCACTACCTTCAGCGGATGGACGACCGCGCCGGGCTCCCCCCTGTGCAAAGGCAACCCCGCTGCCGCCTACGCCGGGGCCAAACTGTTGATGACCTGCCAAACAACCAGCGGTGCGCTGATGCTGGTCAGCTATACCCCTGGCAGCAATAGCTGGGCCGCTTGGTCCACCATTGGTGGCGGCCTGACCGACAGCCCCACGATGACGACGGATGGCACGAATCTGCTGCTCTATGCCCAGACGAACCAGAATGATTGGTTCAACACGGTGACAGTCAGCGGTGGCACGTTGGGCGTCTGGCGGCACATGGCCACCACCTGTGAATCGACGCCCGCCGTCGCCTTCACAGGCACCGCGAACCAGTTCGTGCTGTCGTGCATCGCCCACGACACCAGCACCATGTGGGCCAACACCTTCAACCTGGGGGATGGCACGCTCAGCGGTTGGTTTAACCTTGGCTCACCCAGCGGCATCGGGTTGAAGAACGCCACCGCCGTTTCGGTCGATCTGCTCGATAACCCCGGTGTGACACTCTTCACAGGCGAGGGCAAGAACGGCGCGGCTTATGTGCAACTGATGACCGATAATCCGTTGTATAGCTACGTCGCGGGCTGGAGCATCGCCTCGCAGCCCGGCATCTTCGCCGCCAATCCGGCAACGGACTACTTCGGCGTGTAGCGACCCTTCCACATTACGCGCGAGGGGCAGGTGGTTGTTGTCAACCATCTGCCCCTCATGCTATGAGTGCCTTACCCCCAGCGCGGCAGATCGCCCACCAACTCGGCACTGGCCGGGGGAGCCAACACCGTCGCGCTCGCTTTGCCACTCAGCTTGAATGAGGATGGGATGATGTGCCACTGGGCTTTAAACTTCAGCACACGCAGCACCGAGGTATCCACTTGTTGCTGGGTGATCGCGCCTTTGGTGAGAGCGTCCTTCATCACGTTGATCGTCTCACGCGTCTGGGCTTCGCTATAGGCCCCCAGCAGCAGATCCGTGCCAGCCTCAAAGGCTTTCAGTCCGCGCTGGGCCATGTCGCCAAAC
>JACDGC010000253.1 GCA_013815535.1 Ktedonobacterales bacterium | reverse complement strand
CACGCAGACTCTGAAGAGGTGGTTGCGCCAGGGGCGCATCGTGAAAAGGGTGTGCTAGAGCAGGCTGCCCAGCGGCAAGGCCCAAAAGATGATGCCACAGACGAGGCAACCGGCTGTGACGAGGCGCATGGCGAGATGTGGCGTGGTGGTGCGATTGATGAGGTGTTCGCTGACTATGGTGCAGACGCCCCCCATACCTAGCAGAAGCAAGCTGCCTGTCAGATTGTTCAAATCGAGATGCAAGACGTTGCTATAGATGCCGATGAGGCTAGATGCTATCACGAAAATCCCGGCTTGCGCGACTCTTCTTTCGAACTGGGTATACCCTTGCTCCCCTGGTGAGGTGCTCATGCCCAACATGCTGAAGCCGAGCAACGTCCCAATGCTGCCGATGATGATAAGCAGGGTCATGGTGGAAGCGCTCAAGAATTGGCTGATCACCAGTGGCATGGCAACCCGACTGATGCACAAGGATAGCGCATACACAGTTCCTAAAAAGATGACGACACTCATGACGGCTTTTGGCCAAAGTTTGTCGGGCTGACATATCCAGAGGCAGGGATGGGTCTGCTCTGCCCATGTCGTCATCTGCCAGGGGGGTGTTGGCGCGTATCTCGGTTGGGTAGGTGGCAGACAGGTCAACAGGGCAATGGGGTCGGGCACTGGGGTGGAGATGGCTCCTTGGTGGGCGAACACGGGTATCTTTGTTTCTAGGCGCAGCGTGGGGTTGAAGTCAGCGATGTTCCGTTCTTGTTGGATGGCCGACGATAGTCGCTTGCGGATGGAGTCGACACGGTACTCTTCCTGCCGCCATTGCGCGCCATCAGCCTTGATGCGTGCTGCGACATCGCCAATTGCTTCTAGCGAAACGTTTTCTCGTTGTGCTGCGTCGGTGAAGCGGTCATCCGCCTCATCAATGGAGAATCGTATGCGCGTTTCGTCATCTTCGGAATGCCAACAGCGCTCATTATTGCAAGATGCGGACATGACCAGTTCTCCTTGTGTAATAGACAGGGCTGAAAGGGAGATAGGTAGCAACATGGGGGCAGCAGTGCCTATGGTCGCATATCGTCCACTCCTTTGGTGCGACCTTTACCCAGTTTCGTGTCTTTGGGGCTGCCCACGGTGAGGGCGCGCTCCATCATTTTCAAGGCAACTTCTCGCAGATCGTACATGCGGCGGCGGGTTACGCCGAGCTCTTCGGCCATTTCTTGGAAGGTTTTGTTTTCATAGTCCATGCCAATGATGATCCGACTGTAGGGCGTGGGGAGCGAGAGGATGGTTTCGCGCAATTCCATCACGTCGAGATGTTCGGAACTACCCGGAAAGGACAACGGCGAGGCCATGATGGCGTCGACCTCCGTCAGTGTAACATCCCCATAAGGGGGTGACTTTTTCATGCGGTGGAAGCATTCGCGTCGGAGGGTGGTGAAGAGATATTGCAGCACCGCTTTTTCGCTGTCGCGGTGTTGGATCTTTTCCCAGTGTCGCCACGTGGCGATCAGGGCCTCTTGCACCGCATCTTCGGCCTCGTCGGTGGCTTCAGTGGTGAATTGGCGTGCCAACAAGGTGATGGCATAGCGCATCGCTTTCATGATGTGCAGATCGACAAATTGCACGAATTCTTGTTGAAGCACGTCTTCGTTCATCATGGGTTGGCTCACTCCGTAGGCCGAATTGCGGGGCGCGTGTTGCGCGGGACCACCACCTACAAGTGAGAGGGAGCATTTGGGGGAATTTCCGGAGCATCCTGGGGCAATTTGGCAAACTCGACCCAATTGCCCTGCTGTTACCCAGGAAGAGTCAGATGTAAAGTCTTCGTTCGGTGAAGGGGAACTGCCGGAAAACTGGGCTGAAGCGGCCTCTTACAAGTACCCCGCTCATATGGCAATGTGAGGGCAAGCACGCTAGGTCGGTGATCGTGCGGGGGTTGTGCTTGGCCAGAGGAGGACCATCGACATGGATACAACTTTGTTCGCGCCACCGGTAGTCACAGGCGTCACAAAGACGGTGACGCTGATGCTGACCATTACTGTCGCAGAAGGCGAAGCAGGGACTTATACAATTTTGGAATCTTCAGCAGATTTATGTGAGATGGTTGAAGATCAGGTGGGGATGCACATCGCCCCATTCCTTGGGGGCAATATCATTGATTGTCAGGCGACGCTCGTCCAATGCGATACGGCGGCATCGTCCTTTCCGCAGACGTACATCCCCTAGCAGGGCGTTGAGGCATCCGCGCGGCGGGACTCGCGCGGGTCCATAGCAAGAGACCGAGCAACACAAGTGCTCGGTCTCTTTGGGTTTCGGCTGGTTTGTTGGCGGCTGAGATTTCGCGGAGCCGCTAGCCCAGTGGTGCTGGCGTGGGTGGTGGGGCCGCCTTGGGCGCCAGCGCCCCCAAAACGCCGTGGATGGCCGTCTGCACCTGGCCGCCCATGGCAGCGCGTGCTTGGCCATAGAGGGCGCGCTCTTGCTCGGTTTCGGGCAGCGCGACGCCGATGGCGATGCCCACGCCGAGGGCCAACGCGCTCACCAGCCAGGGATTCTTGCCCACCAGTTGCTCCAGTTGGGCGAATTCCTGGCCGATTTGGGTTTGGGCGCGTGCGACCGCCTCCCCAGCATTGGTCTGGAGGTCATTGGTGGCTTGTGTGACGCGCTCACGCACGTGGTTGGCGAGTTGGTCGGCCCCCTGGTGGGCTTGCGTCGTGGCATCGGCGGCGGCACTGCCAAGGGTTTCCGCCGCTGTGCCACTGGCTGCCTGAGTACGTTGGCCGATGGTCGCCAGCCAAGCGACCACGGCCCCCAGCGCTGCTTCGGCCAAAGGTGCGTTGGGCAGATGCTGCTGCACGGCGTTCATCAGGTCGCGCACCGCGCCTTCCGCCCCAGTGATGGCATTTTGCGCGCCACCCATCAGGGCATCGCGCGCGTCGGAAATGACGGCGCTTGGCTGCACTTTGGTTTGCAGCGCCGAGAGTGTGACCGCGATGTCTTGGCGGGTTTGCTCAACTGATGCTTCCAGGGCATTCATGCTCTGGGGTGGGGGTTGTTTCATTTGGTTGCCTCTTGCCCAGCGTGGACGATGGACTGAATGGTGCGGGTGGGGGCGAGGCTGGCGCGACCCAGCGCGTTCTGGCCAATGATGAGCAGGATCAGGCCGACGACGACGGTGCCACCGCCCACGGCCAGCCCGGCCACCCACCAGGGCAGCACCTGGGCCAGGGCCACCGCGCCGGTCCCCAGCAGGGCCAGGAAGCCAGCAAAGACGATCACCCCGCCCGCCGCCAGCAGGATGATGTTGCGCCGCAAGTCCGCCGCGTTTTGGCGCATCTCGGCCTGGGCGAGGTTGATCTCTTTCCGCACGAGATCGCTCATCTGGCGGGTCAGTTGCACGACCAGATCAGGGATGGAGCGGTCGGTTGTTTCATTGGGCATCACATGCCCTCCTTCGTGTGGGATGCTAGCTCTGGCGCGTCGTGCGCGCGGCGCGCACGCTCAGCAACCCCAGGACGATGCCCCCCGCGACCAGCAGCATGGTCTGTGACCGGGCACCTTGCTCGAATTCGTGGATGAGGTCATCGAGCGTCTTTTCATGCAGGAAGGCGGCGAGACGACGCAACTGCGCCACGATGGCGTCAACCGCGTTGGCGAGCATTTGCTGCCCATCCGCGCGCAGTTGGTCGCTGATGCCCTGAGCCGCCGTGGCGACCTCGTTGAGCGCATTCGCGGCCTGATCTTTTTGGGTGGTGAGGAACTGGGCCAGTTGGCCGCGCAACTCGGTCGCGATTTGGCTGGCCTGTTGGCCAGCTTGGGTGGCGATCTGCCCGGCTCCATCGCGCACCTGCGAGGCGATTTGTCCGGCACTGTCCGTGACCTGCCCGACGATCTGGCCTGTGCCGTCCCGCATTTGCGTGGCAATTTGCCCCGCGCCGTCTGTGACCTGCCCCGCAATGTGCCCGGTTTGGTCGCGGAGTTGCCCGGCAATCTGCCCAGCCCCTGTCGTGGCGTTGCCGATGATTTGCCCAGCACCATCACGCACATTGCCGACGAGATCGCTGGCTTGCTGGCGCGTTTGCCCCGCGAGATCGCCCGTTTGTTGGCGCGTCTGGTCGGCGAGGTTGCTGGCTTGCTGGGCGGCGGTGCCCAGCGCAGCGCTGGATTGCTGGCGGGTTTGCGCGGCGAGATCGCCAGTCTGCTGGGCCGAACTGCCCAAGAGGTCGCCGGTTTGTTGGCGGGCGTCATCCAGCGTCTGGCCACTTTGAGCGAGGGCTTGGCGGGCGGCTTCTTGGGTGCGGGCCACCACGGAATCGGACTGGGTGGTGTCGGTCAGCGAGGGATCGGTGACGGGGAGGTTGTTCGCGTACATTTCATCGCCTGGATTCATGGGGTGCAACTCCTTTGTTAAGTGGGGGGAGGATTAGTGCCCTGCCGGAGCGGGGCCAGCATGTTTGATGAAACGTCCGATGATGACGCCTATCCCGAGCATGGCCCCCATGACGACGGCGGGTCGTTCATGCGCTAAGCGGTCGAAATCACCGAGGATCGTGTTGAAGTCGTGGTCATGCAGATAGCGCGCTGCCGTCTCGATCTGGTCTGCGGCTGACCCAGCGTAGCCCGCCAATGATGCCTGATCGTGTTGCGTCAGCTCACGTTCGCCCTGGCGCAACGAGCGCGCGATGGTGCTCATTTGCCAGGTGAGGTCTTCCTTGCGCGTCCCGATTTGTGAACGCAGCAATAATTGCAGGGTCGCGCCAATGATTGCGACCAGAGCATCCGCCCCCAACGCCGGAGCAGCGGGGGACGCTGTAGGGGCCGCCATGGGCTTGACGTCATCTTGTGGTGAAGGGGTCACAGGGGTGTACTCCTTTGCATGCTGGGCGAAACCCGTCCTTTGCCAATCAACCCAGCAAGCACATCGCGTGCCAACATCGCGTGCCAGTGTACTAGATGAGCTTGTGAATTTCTTGGCAGGTTGTGGTGGCGTGTTTTGCACACACGCGCTTATTTTGACTGGAGCGCCTGCCACGCTGGTGGCGCGGCAGCCTTTATGAGGTTGACTGGACAGCGGTTGGCGGGCTGGATGACGTAAAATTTTCCAGGTGGGTGTCCTGAATAGGCGAGCATGTGCGTTTTGCTCTATAGAGGGTGTGCATGGGAGACAAGCGAAAGTACCAAGGGACTGAGCGAGCATTGCCATCCAGTGTACAATTGGGTCGTTTGAGTGCATGCATCAATCATTGATATCTCTGCTCATGTGCGCTGTTGTGATACTTGAGGGGATGGGAGAATCGTTGTGGACCCGCGAGAAACGACCCAAGAAACGCTGATTTCCACCGTGCCTGCGGAAATCGAGGCACCCAAGGTGCCCGAAACTGAACGCCCAGCAGCGCCGGAGTTGCTGGCGCGGTTGCAGGCGCTGGGGCTGCGGGGGCGTGCCATTGGTGCCAGCATGATCGCCCGTCTGATTGCTTGGCGCGATAATCAGCGATTGTGGCAGCGGCTGGCGCAGGTGCGGCACTTGCGCTTGATCTTCGTTGTCATCTTCCTGGTCGCGTTCGTGGCCCCCTTGTTGACGCTGGGGGCCACGGCGCTGGTGCAATATAACCAACTCAAGGCGTGGGGGGCCGATGGGGTTGCCCAACTGACCTCGATCAAGGAACTGTTGCCGACATCCAGCGCGACGAGCGATGGCGGCTCGAACACGACCGTGCAAAAAGCGAAAGATGTGCTCAACAAGGATACGCTCAATAGCATCAAACGGCGCTGCCTGGCTGCCCAGAGCGATTTCCTGCACATCAATTCCGCGATTGCGAATCGTGAGGGCATCATCGGCATGGCGCTGGGGTCCCCCTATAAAAGCAAGATCGTCGCGGTGCAGCAGTTAGCGATCATTGGCATCGATGGCACGATCCTCTGTGACAAACTGACGACCCTGGGGTTGGACTTCACCAATTCGTTCCAGACCTCGCCGTTTTCGTCGGATGGCGCGCCCCTGCTGACGGCCAAGAGCTTCGCTGACCTGCAACTCGCGGTGGATGAAGCCGAGCCGATTCTGGTGGATATCAACGCGCACTTGCGCGCGACGAACCTCGATGAGTTGCCCGTCAATGCCAAGCAGATCGCTCAGGTGCGCAGCGTCGCTGACCATTTGCCCAAATATCTCAGCGACCTCGACACCTTCAAGC
>JACDGC010000252.1 GCA_013815535.1 Ktedonobacterales bacterium | reverse complement strand
CCTCGTCACCGAGGCGCAGACGTTGGAACGCCAGCGCGAGGCGCTGTGCCGCCATTTCGCGCGGTTGCATGGGCTGGAGCGCACGGCCACCCTGCGCGACTTGCATAGTTGGGCCGATTCACCTGCCAGCATCGCACGGCTGCAAGTGATCTCGTTGGAACTGAGCGCGCGGGTGCAACGGCTACGCCACGTGAACACGCGCAATGCCCACGTCATCGCCCAGGCGCAACGGATGAACGACCAATTGCTGGCGGCGGCGCTGCGGCACGCGCGGCATCCACTCTACACGCCACAGGGCGACACCGCCCCTAACCAGCGCCCCAGCATCATCCTCGATTACAAGGTATAAAAAACGCGCCAACATGGCACAGTTTTTTCGAGTCGCTTTTTAAGGAGGGAAACGCGATGACTACCATTTTTTCGGCACTCAACACCGCCAACACCGCGTTGCAAGCAAACCAACTGGTCATCGAGACCATTGGGCATAACGTCGCCAATGGCAGCACGCCGGGCTATTCCGTGCAGACCGCGAATCTGCAAGCGATGCCCCCCTACACCGTACCGTCGATGATGAACCACGTCGGCGCGGGGCAGATCGGCACGGGCGTGCGCGTCACCACGATCGGCCGTGGGCGCGATGCGCTGCTGGATGGCCAGTTTCGCTACGAAAACCAATACGCGGGGCAATACACCGCCCAGAATACGACCTATACCCAGTTGCAAGGGATCTTGAATGAGCCGAGCACCAGCGGTTTGAGCGCGCGCATGTCTGCCTTTTGGAATGGTTGGCAGGCGCTAGCCGACGACCCCACCAACATGGGCGCACGTGCGCAGGTGCAGCAGACCGGCGTGGCGCTGGCTTCGTCGCTCAACAGCGATGCCCAGCAGTTGACCCAGGCACAACAAACCGCCGATAACTACGTCACCAACACCGTGACCACCATCAACAATTTGGCCAGCCAAATCTCCAACCTGAATGGCCAGATCAGCGCGGTCGTCGCCACGGGCCAGCAACCCAACGATCTGCTGGACCAACGTGATCAGATGGTCGATCAACTGAGCAATCTCGTCCCCATTACGTATGCGACACAAACGAATGGGACCGTGACAATCAATCTGGCGACGCAGGTGCCGGGGTCCACCCTGTTGCAGGTGGCGCGGCCCAGCGAAGCCCCCCTCGTGAGCGGCATCAACACCAATCTGCTCGTGGCTTCGCCCATGGGCGTGCCAACCTATGCCGACGCGCAGCCCTATATCGACACCGCTGTCATCCCCTCGCTGACCGCCCCCGTGGGTGGGCAACTGGGAGCCTACATCAACCTGCGCGACAAGGTCATCGGCGGCCCCACGGGCTTGATCAGCCAACTCAACAGCATCACCCAGGCGCTGGTGCAAACGGTCAACACACAGCACGCGCTGGGCTTCGACCTGAATGGCAACACGAACAAGCCCTTCTTCAATGTCGCACCACCTGCCGCCGCGCTGACCGCGCCATGGTCGACGGTCGCGACGGTGACCGCCGCAAACATCACGGTCGATCCCGCCATCGTGGCGAATCCGCAAGCCATCGCGGCGGCGAATGCCAGCGGCGCGGTTGGCGAAGGCTCGAATGCCCAGGCAATCTCGAACCTGCGGACGCAAGTGGGCGCGGTGGCGACGCCATTGGCGGGCTTCACCATCCAGCAGGGGTACGACAACACCATCACCCAACTCGGTTCCATCGCGCAACAGGTGGCGGCCAACGATCACGCGCAAGGAGTCGTGATGAGCAGCCTGACGGCCCAACGCCAATCGGTCGGCGGCGTGAATCTGGATGAGCAAATGACCAACCTGATCATTTTCCAGCACAGCTACAGCGCGGCAGCACGCGTCGTGACGACCGTGGATTCCATGCTCGACACGATCATCAATCATATGGGCCTGGGCAACTAGGGCGAAAGGAGCACCGACACCATGCGCATCACACCCATCACATTGGCGAATGACATCGTCGCCAACCTCCAAAACAGCTACCAGACCCTGTCGAACATTGACCACCAACTGTCTTCTGGGAAGCGCATCAACCAATCCAGTGACGACCCTGCGGGCACCGCGTATTCGGTGGATATGCAATCCTCGCTGGACTGGAACACGCAATATCAAGACTCCTCAACCAGCGCGACCAACTGGCTCAACTCCACCACCTCCGCGTTGCAGCAATTGGCGAGCGTCGCCAGCCGCGCCCGCACGCTGGCCATTCAGGGGGGCAACGATACCAACACGGGCGGCGACCGCACCTCCATCGCCGCCGAAGTGACGCAGCTTTTCCAAGAGAGCGTGCAGATCGGCAATTCGGCCTATGCTGACACGTATCTCTTCGCTGGCTCGCAAGTCCAAACAATTCCCTTCAATAGCCAGGGGGGCTATGCGGGCGACACCGTGGCGCTGACCCATCAGATCGGCCCCGGCTACCGCATGCAGGTGAATGCGAACGCGACCCAAATCTTCACCGGAACGGGCAACATCTTCGCCGCGCTGCACGCCCTGACCCAACACCTCAGCAGCAACGCGACGCTGGCCCCCACGCCGAACGCGGGCAGCGAAACGTTGGCGCTGACCGGCAACTACACTGGCGGCGCGGCGAACTACACCGTGCAGGTCGCCAGCCTGGCCGCGAATGGCAGCGTCGCCAGCGTGCAATATTCGACCAACGGCGGCGCGACGTGGACTGGCCCCGTCGCCGGGGCTGGCACGCCGCCGACCTTTAATCTGGGTAGTGGCATGACGGCCAGCTTCTCCAATGGCTTTCTGCCGCCAACGGTGGGCGACCAGTTCACCTTCGCGCCCGCTGGACCGGGTCTCAGTCAAAACTTCAGCGTCCAGGCGACCAAAAACATCGGCAATGAAGCCGTCACCATGACGAGTTCGCCCAACCTGCCGAATAACCCCGTCATCGTCGCCAAAGCAGTGCAGCAAGATGGCAACGACAACGTGGTGGGCATCCAAATCTCGACGGATGGCGGCGCCACCTTTGGCCCGACGGTCACCGCCAAAGAGACCCAACCCGCCGCCGAAACCATGAGCTATAACGCCACCGCGTATGCGGGGCCGACGACGAACTATCTGGTGCGCGCGGCGGCGGTGACCGCCGGAGCCGCCACCAGCGTCACCTATTCGACCAACAACGGGTTGACGTGGAGCGCGCCCGTCGTGGGCGTTGGCGGGCCACCGAGTTTCACCTTGGCGGCGGGCCTGTCGGTTGGTTTCACCACAGCGTCGGCGGCGGTGGGCGACCAATTCGCCTTCACCGCGACCGCTGGGCTGGCTGGCGCGGGCATCGCGGGGACGCAGGCACTGGCGGCAGGGACGGCCACCACCTTCGCGGGCAGCAACAACATCCAACTCACTTGGAGCCAAGCGACGCAAAACGCTGGTCAGGTCGTGGCGGATGCCGACACGCACACCTTCACGCCCGCCGTGACGGGCCTCAACGCCGATGTGGCCGCGCTCGATGCCGTCATCGCCAATCTGGCGGGGCAGCAGGCGCAATTTGGCGCGAAGACCAACGCCGCCCAAGCCAACCTGACCCAGATGCAAAGCCTGAACGCCGAAATGAGGACGGCCCTTTCGCACACGCTCGATGCGGACATCGCGGCGTTGACCACCCAACTCGCTACGGCCACGATGGTCTATCAAGCGGCCCTTGGCGTCGATGCCAAAAGCATCCAGCCAACACTGATGGATTTCTTGCACTAGTCTGGCGTCATTCACGGCCACACAGCACGGGGCGGGAGTCTCCTGGCTGTGTGGCTGTGTCATGCCACACAGGGGCGGCAGTTCATTCCCCTACGCAAAAGTGACGATATTCACCTCCATAGGCCAGGTGTGCCCTCGCATGAGTGGTACAATTGAGGAAGGACCAGCGCGCAGATTCCACCGCGCCCAATGGAGAGATCAATGGAACCACAGCAACCATCCTCCCAGATGCCGCTTGCCGATCACCTCGCGCCCGTGACCGGGACGACGGTCTATATCGAACCCAATGTCATCAACCTGACGGATGCCGCCGTCGTGATGCAAGGGTTGACGCGCGTGTTTGGCCAGCAAATCGCCGTAAACAATCTGACGCTCGCCGTCCGGCGCGGCGAATTCTTTGGCTTTCTGGGACCCAATGGCGCGGGCAAATCCACCACCATCAAGATGCTGATCGGCCAAATGCGCCCCACCAGCGGCGGCGCCTGGGTCGGCGGCCATGACGTGCAACGCGACCCACTGCGGGCCCGCGCGCTGATGGGCGTGCTGCCTGAACAAATGAACCTCTATGAGCGGTTGACGGGCCGCGAATTCCTCACCCTGGCGGGCAACCTCTATAGCGTGCCACGCGGTGAGATTCCGCGCCGCGCCGCTGCCCTGCTGGATGTGCTGGCGCTGACCCCCGACGCGGATAAATTGATCGTTGACTACTCGGTGGGCATGCGCAAAAAGATCGCGCTGGCTGCCGCGCTGATTCACCGTCCCCAGGTGCTCTTTCTGGATGAGCCCTTCGAGGGGGTGGACCCCGTCAGTTCGCGCGTCATCCGCAACATCTTGCAGGATCTGACGCACGCGGGCACCACGGTCTTTTTCTCGTCGCACATCATGGAAGTGGTCGAGCGGCTGTGCACGCGGGTGGGCATCATCAACCATGGCGTGTTGGTGGCCGAGGGCACGCTGGATGACCTGCGCACCCGTGCCCGCGCCGAGGGCAGCCCCACCGCTTCGACCCTGGAAGATGTCTTTTTGCAGGTGGTGGGTGCCGAGACGGAGCGGGGAGGGCTGGCATGGCTGGAATAGAGGTGACCACGTTCGCGGCGGAGCGCCCGCTGGGTCCGTTGACCGTGCGGCCAAGGATGCTGCGGACGTTGCTGTGGTTGCGCTGGCAACTGTTGCTGCGCGCCTATGGACGGTCGCCGTCGCGCATCATTGGCACGGTGCTGATGGTTGTGTTGGTGCTGCCTCTCGTCGGCTTGCTCTCCGTGGGGCTGGTGGCGGGGTTCCATGCCCTGCTGCCCGACCAAGGTTTCGTCGCGCAAAATATCCTCTTCTATGTGCTGACGTTGCTCTATCTGGTATATGCCCTGCTGCCGCTGATGCAATATAACCTGAACGAAGGGCTCGACATCACCAAGCTGACGATCTATCCGCTGTCGCAGCCAGAACTGATGGCGGGCTTGTTGATTTCCACGCTGCTCGACATCCCCACCTTTGCCGTAGCGCTCCTGAGCGTGGGCATCGGCGTAGGCTGGGCCGCGACGCCATTGCAGGGGCTGGGAGTGGCGGGCATCTTGCTGCTGGCCTATGTGCATTTGGTGGGCATCAGCCAATTGTTGCTGTCGGCGTTCATGGGGCTGCTGCGCACGCGGCGCTTCCGTGACCTCAGTTTGGTGCTGGTGACGCTGTTAGGCCTGTCGTGCTCGCTTGGCTCGCAGGTGATCACGCGCATCGCTCCAGCCAATGATACCGCCAATGGAGCCCTCGCGCTGGTGCATTTCAACGTGGGGCAGATCCTTCAATTCCTGCCGCCAGGAATGGCCGCGCGTGCCATCATCGCCACGCATGAGGAGGCATGGGGCAGCGTGGGGCTGTGGTCGCTGGCGCTGGTCGCCAGTGCCGCGCTGGTGCTGTGGGCATGGAGCGCGGTGCTGCAACGCAGCCTTTCGACGCCTGAGGTCGCCGGTGGGGGCACCACTCGCCGCGCACCACGGCGGCGGGCACTCCCCACACCCGAAGCCCAGACCACCATTGTCGGTGCGGCCCCCGTTGCTGCCGCGCCGCGCTCCACCCTCCTTCCCGTGGCCTCTGCCGCCATCGCGCGCAAAGACCTGATCTACTATTGGCGTGACCCGCAATATAAGCGCGCGTTCCTGAGCACGCTCTATCTGGTGGGCATCATCTTGCTCAATTTCTTCACGTTGGGGGGCAGCGGGCGGGGAGCATCGCAGGCCATTGTCGGGGTCGCCATCTTTCAGGTGCTGAATCTGACGGCTTTCGCCTTCGGATATGAAGGCGCCGCCTTGGGCACGCTCTCCTACTTCCCCGTGCGGGCGGTGCACATCTTCCTGGGCAAGAATCTGGCGGCCTTCACCGTGGGCATGGCCGAATTGGTCCTGCTGCTGGTGTTGCAGGGCGCGCTTTCGCAAAACTGGGCGGGGGTGGCGGTGTTGGGCGTGGCA
>JACDGC010000251.1 GCA_013815535.1 Ktedonobacterales bacterium | reverse complement strand
GCCCCACGGCAGTTTCTGGGCCAACGCCCGCTGCCAGCAGCGCGTGGGCGATCTGGTTGGCCCGCTGATTGAGTTCCGCATAGGTGAGTGTGGCATCACCCATGAGCAGGGCGATGGACGTCGGCGTCGCCTGCGCCTGGGCTTCAAAGAGGGCCTGGATGGTCGTGTTTGCCGGATAGGGGCGCTGCGTCGCGGTCCATTCTTCGAGGAGTTGGCGCGTTTCAGCGGAGGGCAAGAGGGGCAGCCGATTCACGGTTTGGTCGGGGGTGGCGACGATCCCCATCAGCAGGCGCTCCCAGTGGCGCACCAACCGGACGATGGTTTCCGCCTGGAAGAGATCGGTGCTATATTCCAGCCAGCCTTCCAGTGCCTCACCCGTCTCGGTCATGGTCAGCGAGAGATCGAACTTCGCCGTCCCACTATCCTGATCGAGCGCCGTCAAGGTCAGATCTGGCCAAGCCATCTCACCTTGCTCAGCGTGCTGCAAAGCGAAAACGACCTGAAACAGCGGCGCATAGCTCAGCGTGCGGTCGAGTTGTAAGGCATCCACCAGTTTCTCGAATGGCAGATCCTCATGCTCAAAGGCACCCAAGCAGGTTTCGCGCACCCGCGTCAGCACCTGACGAAAGGTGGGGTCGCCCTGCAAATCTGCGCGGATCGCCAGCGTATTCACGAAAAGACCGACGAGTCCCTCGGTTTCGCGTTGGCGGCGACCGGCCACTGGCGTGCCCACAACGAAGTCTGCCTGGCCGCTATAGCGCAGCAGCAACGTCTGGAATGCCGCCAAGAGCAGCATGAAGAGCGTCACGCCTTCGCGTTGGGCCAGGGCCTGAAGGTTTTGGCTGAGTTCGGTGGGCAGGCTGAATGTCACGTGGGCGCCCTGGTAGCTGATCTGCGCCGGACGTGGGAAGTCGGTTGGTAATTCCAGGATGGGCGGCGCACCAGCTAACTGCCCTTGCCAGAAGGCAATCTGTTCGGCCAGTTCCACCCCTTGCAGCCGTTCGCGCTGCCAGAGCGCGTAGTCGACATAGGTGACGGGCAACGCTGGCAAGGTGGGTGTTTGCCCGGCATGATCAGCCGCGTATAAGTCGCGCAGTTCTTGGAAGAGGAGGGAAAGCGACCAGCCATCCGCGATGATATGATGCAGCGTCAGCAACAGAATATGGTCGGTCGCACCCACCTGGATGAGAGCTGTGCGGATCAGGGGGCCTTGCGTCAGATCGAATGGTTGATTGGCCGCCTTGGCGAGATAGTGTTGCAGGGCGGCCTCATGTTCAGCCGACGGCAGATGGGTGAGATTTATCTGGGGCAACGCAAGCTGAAGCTCGCGTTGAATGTGCTGGACAGGCTGCCCATCCACCAGTCGGAAGGTCGTTCGCAACGCGTCATGGCGTTGGACGAGCTGTTGCAGGCTGTGTTCCAAGGCTGCAATATCCAGGTTGCCCTGAATGCGCAATGCACTGGGGATGTTATAAAGCGGGCTGCCAGGTTCCATCTGATCCAGGAACCACAAGCGCTGTTGCGCGAAGGAGAGCGGGGCATCCCCCTGGTGGCCACTGGGCTGCAGCGGCGCGCCTGCGGGCGGTTGCACGTCCAAACGGCGCGCGGCGATGTAGGTGCTCAGGGCGGCGACGGTCGGCGCGTTATACATCACGCGGACGGGCACTTCCACGCCGAATTCATCGCGCAGGCGCGACACGATCTGCGTCGCTTGCAAAGAGTGACCGCCAAGTTTGAAGAAATCGTCGTCGCGCGCGATGGGGCCATTCTGCAACACCCCCGCCCAAACGCCCGCTACCTGCTCTTCGATGTGGGATTGGTAGGTGATGGCGCGGGCCACCGGGGCGTTCGTCGGCGCATCCAGCGCAGCCAGCGCTTTGCGGTCGACCTTGCCGCCGGGGGTGCGGGGGAGTTGTTGCAGCGTCGTCAATGTGGCGGGCACCATGTAGGCGGGCAAATGGGCCTCAAGGAAGAGTTTCAGGCGTTTGGCTAAGCCCGCCGAGGGCCGGGCGGTGACGACATAGCCCGCCAGGTGGGTGGCTTTGCTGGCGCTTAGGCTGGCGTTATTGTCCCCCAAGGCCAGCACCACGGCTTCGCGCACGCCGGGGTAGCTGCGCAACAGGGCTTCGATTTCGCCCGGTTCGATGCGATAGCCGCGAATCTTCACTTGGGTGTCGGCGCGGCCCAGGAATTCCAGATTGCCATCATGCAGGGTGCGGACGCGGTCACCGGTGCGATAGAGGCGCTCACCTGCCCCCTGGCCGGGGAACGGATTCGGCACGAAGCGCTCCGCCGTGAGGTCGGGCCGATTCAGATAGCCGCGCGCCAGGCTTGGTCCCCCGATGTAGAGTTCACCGGGCACGCCAATCGGTTGAGGCTGCAGGTGCTCGTCAAGGACGTAAATTTGGGCGTTGGCCAGCGGTCGTCCGATGGGAATGGTGGCGTGGCGCTCCCACCCCTTGGTGTTGTCTGGGCCATAAGACATGGCGATGAGGGTGGTTTCCGTCAACCCATAGACGTTGCACCATTCGACCTGGCCACCCGTGACCTGCTCCCAAATGGCCAGCGTCGCAGGGGCAGCGGCCTCGCTGCCGAGGATCATCAGGCGCAGCGACGGTGGCAGCGCCGCCTTGGTGTATACCAACTCCGCCACCCATTCATGCCAATAAGAAGGCGGCAAGTCCAACACCGTCAATTGATAGCGCGTCGTCAGTTGCGTCACTTCTTGCAGCGACGGCACGCCTTCCTCGGGCAACAGCACCACCGCTGCGCCACTGAGCCACGGGGTGAAAATCTCTTCGAGCGACACATCAAAGCTGAGGGCCACGAATTGCAACAGGCGGTCGCTCGGTCGCAATTTATACCGCGCCAGCACGCCAGGGACGCGATCCATCAACGCGCGATGCGGCACGATGACGCCCTTCGGGTTGCCTGTGGACCCAGAGGTATAGATGATATACGCCCCCATGTCGGGGTGCGCGTTGCGCTGCACCGCAGCCGATGGCGCCTGCGCGACAGCGTCGCGGATGTCTTCGATGCAGATGGCACGGGTCGCATGCCCCGCGAACATCTCTTGCAAGCGCGACTGCGTGATCACGATGGGCACTTCGGCATCGGTGAGCAGATAGGTGAGCCGCTCTGGGGGGCACGCGGGATCGATGGGCAAATAAACGCCCCCTGCTTTGAGCACACCCAGCAGGGTGATCATGGCGTCGGGCGTACGATCCAGGCAGACCGCCACGCGCATCTCAGGGGCGATCCCCATCTGTTGCAGGTAATGCCCCATCTGATTGGCGCGGCGATCTAATTCCGCATATGTCAGTCGCTCCGACCGCCAGAGCAAGGCCTCCGCATCTGGCGTGGCGGCGGCTTGCCTCTCGAAGAGTTGCGTGAAACTCGTGGCGGTCGAGGCCGCCATATAGGGCGGCTGCCACATGGCCATAAGTTGCGCGGTTTCTTCAGCGGTCAGCAATGGCAAGCGCGAGAGCCGTTGGGTGGGGTCGTTGAGCATGCCCGCCAGCAAAGCCTGGAAGTGGCGGAGCATTTGGGCGATCGTTTCTTCCGCGAACAAATCCGCCCGATATTCGATGTCGCCAGAGAGCGCGGTGCCCCCATCCCATAAGCCCAACACGAGGTCGAATTTGGTTTCGGAGCTTTCAAGATCAAGCGATTGCAATTCTAGACCGTCAAGGTGCAATCGTTCATTCGGCGTGTTTTGCAACACGAAGTAGGTTTGAAAGAGTGGCGAATACCCTGGGATGCGTTCAGGATTGAGATCTTCGATGAGCTTTTCAAAAGGCAATTCCTGGTGCTCATACGCGCCCAGGCAGACCTTGCGCACGCGTTGCAGCAATTCGCGGAAGGAAGGATCACCACTCAGGTCTGTGCGGAGCGTCAGCGTATTAAGGAAAAGTCCGATGAGCGGTTCCAATTCGACGCGGGTGCGCCCAGCGACGGGGGTGCCCACGACGATATCATCCTGGCCGCTATAGCGCAGCAGCAATGCCTGGAAGGCCGCCAAAAGCAGCATAAAAAGCGTCACGCCTTCACGCTGGGCCATGGTGCGCAAGGCCGCGCTGAGATCCGCTGGCAAGCTGAAACTATATTGCGCGCCCTGCGAGGTGTCTTGGGTGGGTCGTGGGAAATCCGTTTGCAATTCAAGGACGGGCGGGGCATCCGCTAATTGGTCGCGCCAATAGCGCAACTGCTCTTCCAGAAAGCGCCCTTGCAAGCGTTGCTGCTGCCAGGCGGCATAGTCGGCGTATTGCAAGGGCAGTTCGGGGAGGTTGGCGGGCTCGTGCGTGACCGCCGCGTGGTAAAAAGTGCTGATTTCGCGCCAGAAGATGCCCGCTGACCAGCGATCGGAAACGCTGTGGTGCAGATTCACGACAAAGACGTGATCAAGCGGCGCGAGGCGATAGAGCGTCGCACGGATGAGCGGCCCCTGGCGCAGGTCAAAGGGGCGCTCGCTCGACACGGTGATCTGGCGGTTGATTTCCGTCATCCTTGCATCCTGGGGCAGATCGCTGAGATCCACGAACGCCCAGGGGATGTTCATGGTGGCAGCGATGGCCTGACGCGGGCGTCCGTTGACAGGCACGAACGTCGTGCGCAAGATTTCGTGGCGGTTCACGATGCTTTGCAGGCTTTGATGCAAAGCTTCGCTGTCGAGATCGCCCAACATGCGCATCGCTAGATACGCATTATATAGGGCGGAATCAGGATCAAGCTGATCGATGAACCATAAACTTTCCTGCGCGAAAGATGGTAAGAAAAGTGGCATGGTATCCGTCTGCACGACTGTGTTAGCATCCGGTGTAGGCTGTGGAAACAAGGACTGTACCTCCGTGGAATCACCTGCAAATCTTATTGGTTCAGGCCGTGGTAGCGTGCGCCGTGTGCAAGCGGAATGTCATCATCACCACTGGTGCTTTGGTTCTGGGAACGCCCTTGTTCGATTGCTTGGGCAAAGCCCTCAACCGTTGGCTCTTCGAAGATGGTGTGCAAGGGTATTTCGAATTGGAACACGTCATAGACGCGCGAGACGACCTGGGTGGCGAGGAGGGAGTGGCCGCCCAAGGCAAAGAAGTTGGCGGTGACACTGATGGGCGCCACCCCCAACACCTGCTCCCAAATCGTGGTCACCTCCGCTTCCACCGAGGTGCGCGGCGCCACATAGTCCTCGGCGTTCGCCTCCACCGGGGTCGCCGCCAGCGTCTGCAACGCCCGCCGGTCCAGCTTGCCATTGAGCAAGCGCGGCAGACGTGCCACCGCCACGAAGAGGCTGGGGACCAGATACTCCGGCAGGCGTTGCCCCAGGAAGGCGCTCAGGTCGGCACTCGCCACCGGGGCATCCGCGAAGACCACATACGCCACCAAGCGCTGGTCGGCGGCCACCACCGCAGCGGCTTGCACCTCAGGATGCTGCAGCACCTGCGCCTCCACTTCCTCGACCTCCACCCGGTAGCCGCGCACCTTCACCTGGCTATCGAGGCGACCGAGGAACTCCACCTGGCCATCGGGACGCCAGCGCACCGCATCCCCCGTGCGGTAGAGGCGCGCGCCAGGGGTGGCGGCGAAGGGATGGGGCACGAAGCGCTCGGCGGTGAGGTCGGGCCGCCCGACATAGCCTTGGGCCAGCCCCGCACCACCGACATAGAGTTCGCCGCGCACGCCGATGGGCACGGGCTGCTGCTGGGCATCCAGGACGTAGACCTGCGCCGTGGGCAGGGGGCGCCCAATCGGGCACACGGGGGGCAGGGGAGTGGGCAGCACCGCCAGGGTGGCACACACCGTCACCTCGGTGGGTCCATAGGCATTGACGAGGCGGCGTCCGGGCGCGGCCCAGGGGGCCAGCAGGGCGGGGGGGCAGGCTTCGCCCGCGACGACCAGGGTGTGCAGGGCCGGCAGGTCCGTCACGGGGAGGGTCGCCAGATAGGAGGGGGGCAGGGTGACGGTGGTGATCTGCTGGGCGGCCAGCCAGCGCACGAAGGCGTGGGGGTCGTGCAGGGTCGTCTCGGCGGTGAGGCACACGGTGGCCCCCGTGCCCCAGGCGGTGAGGAGTTCGGAGATGGCGGCATCGAAGCTGGGGGAGGCGAACTGCGCGATGCGGCTGGTGGGGGCCAGCGCGAAGGCGGCTTGCTGGGCGGCGACGAGGGGCAGCAGACCGCGCTGGGGGACGGCGACGCCTTTGGGGCGACCAGTGGAGCCGGAGGTATAGATGAGGTAGGCG
>JACDGC010000250.1 GCA_013815535.1 Ktedonobacterales bacterium | reverse complement strand
CAGCATCTGGTGGAGCAGCCATACGGAGTGTACGATCCTTTCGCGTCAACGGTGCATCCGCTATCCCCTCTATCCTATCAGATGCACAAACGGACCAGCGCTGGCCTTGGCGACAGATAGGACCTTTCGGAGCAGCCATTGACGCATACGCTAAAATGAGTGCATCGTTCAGTTTCCTACATGGTGAACGCATTCAGTGCGTGCCCTGGCACGCCGCGCATATACTCCCGAAATCATCCTTTGATCCCCACCTGAAAGGGGTTCCACCCATGACCTGCCCACGCTGTGGGGCCGCCGTCTTGCCACAAGCACGGCAATGCGCCAATTGTGGCTTACTGCTTGTCAACGCCGAGCGCCCCGGCAACTCGCGCCCACGCCCGAATGAACCAATCCGCTCGGGCACCTGGGAACAGCCGCCCTCTGGCAGCCAATCAGGGCAATGGTCCTTGCCCGCCGACCAGCGTCCCCCCGCTGGCACGGGGCAACGTCCGCAGATGGGCGGACCCGAGGCTCCCCCAAACCGTGGCATCGTCCCCCTGCCGCCCAGTGGGCCTGGCCCCGGCAACCAGTTCGGCCCCCCCCTGATGGGTCGCCTTGTGCAGCCCCAGAGCGGCGTCCCTTCGCGTCCCAACGTCCCCCAGATGTCGCGCATGCCCAGCATCAGTCCCCTCGTCGCGGGTGCCACCCTGCAAAATCGGCGCTATCGGGTGCTGGGTCCCTATCGGCCAGCCCAAACCCCCGATGGCCGCCCCCTGTTGGGGCTGCCGCAATGGGTCGCGGTGGATAGCGGCATGCGCGGCGACCGCGTCAGCTTGCTAGAGATTCCCCTCAGCCCCGAGATGCCCCCTGCCGTCGCCAACCGCGCCCGCGAAGCACTGGTCAGCCAAATGCTCGCCATCGAGCATCATGCCAACATGCAAACCATCCTTGGCGCGTTCGGTGAAAATGGCCGCCACTTCCTGGTGCTGCAACACATCGAAGGCACCTTCCTGACCGACCGCGTGTTGCGCTATGGCAACGTCAATGAGCGCTTGGTGCTCACCTATGCCGATGAATTATTAGCGGCACTGGCGCTGCTCGAACGGCAAACACCGAAAACGCTGCATGGGGCCATCTCGCCCGATGCCGTCATCCTTTCATCGGATGGCAGCCATGCGCGGTTGCTCGTTCCTTCACCCATTTTGATCGCCCAGGCGCTCAACATCCCCTGCAACGCCGCATCGTTGCATGTGCCCGGCTATGTTCCCCCCGAGCAACTGCAAAACCAAGGCGATGACCGCTCGGACCTCTATAGTCTGGGGGCCACCCTCTATTTCGCCACCACGGGGTATGATGCCGCCGCGCGCACCGCCACCATCTTCGTCGCGCCGCGCCAAATCAACAGTGCCATCTCGGCCCCAGTGGATGCCGTGCTGGCAAAATCCGTACGTCAGGTGCCCAGCCAGCGCTACCAACACGCCGAAGACATGCAACTCGACATCCAGCGCGCCATGAATGGCGAAATGCCCAACCGCGACGCCGTCAACCGCCTGGAACCGATCTTGCCGCGCAACGTCAGCCGCACCAACACACTCGTCTTCACCAGCATCATCTCGGTCCTGATCGCCGCCATCTTGGTGATCTTGCTCCTAGTGCGCGGCAGCGCCTCCTCCATCGCCACCGAATCGGTGTTACCCACCGCCACCATCGACGCCACCGCCGCCGCGCTGGCCAGCAAAGGCATCGGCCTCAGTTCCGGCAAACTCATCTTCGATCAACAGCCCCTCAAAGCGGTGCCAGGCAACGTGGCCACCCCCGCCCCCAACGATGGCACCCCCGCTGGGGCCATTCTTGCCGAGCAAGCTGGCGCATTGGCCCTGCAAAAGAACGACTTTGGCACCGCCATTTCCGCTTTCAAGCAAGCCGTTCAAGACGACCCATCTAATGCCGAAGCCTTGATCTATCTGCTGGATGCCCAGATCGATGCCCAGCGGGCCAACCGCGCCTTAGCCCACCAGCCGCCACTGCCCTTCATCACGCTAGATGTCGCCGCCAGCTTCAGCGACAAAGACCTCAGCTATTCGCGCGAGGTCCTCCGTGGTGCAGCCCTCGAACAATATCGCGTCGACCAACAACATCTGCTGCCCGGCGGGGTGCAACTGCGCATCGAAATCGCCAGCATCGGCGACAACATCTCAGGTGCCCCCGAACTGGCCAACTATTATGCGGCGGAACTCGCCAGCAAGAATCTCTCGCATTCCATCGGCGTGCTCAGTTGGTCGGTCCACAACATCACCCCCGACGAAGCTCAGATCTTGGCACAAGCCTTCGCCAGCCTGTCGGGCAACGGCGTTCCTGTGTTGGTCCCCGTTTCAACCACCGATCGGTTCCCCCCCAAGCCCGATCCCAACTTCTTTCAACTCAGTTCGACCGATCAATATCAAGGGGGCGTCATCGCCACCACGGCCCTCAGCCCCCCCTTCAGCGCCACCCGTGTCGTCATCGTGCAAGACCAAGCATCCATCCCTGATCTTGAGATCGCTGGCACGGCCAATGTCTTGCTCGGTCAAAAATTGGGAGCCACCAACGTCATCCTCGAAACGCTCGGCAAAGGCGCCACCATCGACTCCGTAGTGCGCGATGTGCAGACCTCCGGTGCCAACGCCATCATCTTCGCGGGCGGCAGCGATGAAGCCGTCACCTTGGCGACCAAAGTGGCCGCCACAGGACGCCCCGTCCCCATCATCACCAGCTACACCGCCGATAGCCCCAGCCTCATCGGGCAAAGCTTCGACGCCAGCACCGCCGCAACTGCGCAAAAGGCGGTGGCGAATCCCCAGGCAATGCGCCTGCTGCACGTCGTGGGGTTGGCCGACGAAAGTCAATGGAACTCAGCGATCAACCCACAGGCACAAAAAGCAGGTGTGCCCAACTTCTTCAACGCGTTCACCAGCCAATTTTCGCCGCTGAATCAAGGGTTGCCCCTGACACCAACCGCCAACGCCATCTTTGCCTATGATGCCGTGGGCCTGATGATGTGGGCGTTGGCCAACAACACCCTGCGACCGCTCAGCGCAACCACCCTCCCCAACCCACCGGATCTCGCGGTCGCGCTCCGCACCATCATCGAAAACCACCCCTTCCAGGGCATCAGCGGACGCATTGCCTTCGATAGTCGTGGCATCCCCATGAATCGCTCGCTCGTCCTCAAAACCATCGCGCCCAGTGGCAGCAACGACGCGCGCGGCAATCCGCTGCTCAGCTGGAAGATTGAAGCAACCATCGGGCAGTTCTGCAGCAGCGACACGTGCAAGCCCAACTTCTGACGAACGCCAGCGATGGCCCTGGGAGCCCCTGGACGCATGATCTAGCATGCATTCATGGGCTCCCATTCTCATCCACTCTAGCATCTCTGCCGCACTTATGGACAACCTGTGACGTGCATCTCTAGCATGTCACGGTCGAATGTGCTACCCTGCTGAGTAGTCATCATCTTTGTTCACTTGAAAGGTGCTCTTTCACATGAGCGACCAACCAAATTACCCCCCCCCCTGGGAGGTGCCACCCCAGCCAGGTGCCGCCCCTCAGTCTCACTTTCCGCCCCAGCCTGGATATCCGCCCCAACCGGGCTATCCACCACCCCAGAGCGGCGTGCCACCCATCCAGCCCGGCATGCCTGGGCCAATGTACCTCACCCCTCCAACGTCGGGGATGGCCACCGCCAGCATGGTCATCGGCATCGCCAGCTTCGTCGTTTTCCCCCTGGTGGGGCACATCCTGGCCATCGTCTTTGGCTATCTCGCGCGCAACGAGATCCGGAATAGCGGTGGGCGCATCGGTGGCAGCAGCTTTGCAACCGCTGGCATCATCCTGGGCTTCGTAGGCATCGGCCTGTCACTGGTGTTCATCGTGCTCTTCATTGCTCTCATCGCCACCACAGCAGCGGCCCTCCAACATGTCACCTTTCCAACCCCATTCCCCTTTGAAACGCCCACCGCGACCCCCGTGTTGTAAGGAGCCTGACTCGTGCCCCAGTCCCACCTTGGCGCGTGTGCCAAAGCGGGACTGCCATCTGAGCTTAGCGCTATCAACCACATGATTATGGTGAAAGGAACGATTCAATCCATGCATCTGCCACGCATCGTCCGTCCCTTGCTCTGGGGCAGCTTCATTGTGGGGCTGGCCGCCTCCTTGGTGGGCTGCAGTGTCACATCCACCGAGGTCGACACGTCACCGACCGTCACCACTGGCACCCCCACCACGGGAACCCCCACCGCCAGCACAACGCCCGCCGCCACGAATGCCCCTGGTGCCACCCCCACCACCAGCACCGGCGGCGGCACACCGCTCTCATCCCTCAGCGTCTATGTTGGCGGAAGTGATAACTTCTTCTACGCCGTCAATGCGGCCACCGGCACGAAACGCTGGAGCTATCAGGTTGGCGATCAATCCGTCAAACCCACCACCGCGAATGGCATCGTCTATGGCGCGACATATGGCGGCCAAGTGTTTGCCCTCAATAATGGCAATCTCTTGTGGCACACCACCCCCGGCGGTGGCATCAGTGGCCGCCCCACCATTGATACGGGCAACAACCTCGTGTTGGTCGGCACGGATAACAACACCATCTATGCCCTGCACAGCAACGACGGCAGCGAAGCCTGGCACTACACCACTGGCGGCAGTGTCACCTCATCGCTCTCCTTCAATAACGGCATCGCCTTTTCCGGCTCAGACGATGGCTATGTCTACGCCATCCATGAAAACAATGGGACGCTGGCCTGGAAGAAAAACATCAACTCCGCCATCGAGTACGCATCCACCACGCTGAACGGCAACTCCGTGTATATCGGCAACGATAGTGGCGTCCTCTACTCGTTGGATCAAGGCAGCGGCAACATCAACTGGCATTATCAGACTGGCGGCCAAATCTTGGCCAAGCCCTCGGTTGATAACGGCTTGGTGTACCTGGGGTCGAATGATCATTACCTCTACGCGGTGCATACCGGTGACGGCTCGTTCGCGTGGAAGCACCAACTCAATGAGAGCGTCGGCACCGCCATCCCCGACAACGGCACGCTTTTTGTCGGTTCCAACGATGGCAGCATCTATGCCCTCAACGAAGGCAACGGCAGCCAGAAATGGCAAAAGAAGGTCGGCGGCTTGACGCGCTCGTGGTTCGCCGCGACGCAAGGCATCCTCTATGTCGGCTCCACCGACAGCAAGCTCTATGCCCTCGACGAAGGCACAGGCGCGCAAAAGTGGAAGTTCACCGCTGGCGGCGCGCTGGATTCGCCCACCGTCGGCGCGTAGCCTCAGCACCCTGTCCCTTAAAAACACAGGGCCAGCGATGAATATATCGCTGGCCCTGTGCCACACTTTCCCACAACCGAGAGCGTGCTGGCCCGCCCAGAGTGCAGATTCTCGTGCTCCGTCGTCATGAAGGTCAGGATATGCGGCTGATCACCTGGATCGTTTGCCGCCATGGAATGTTCCCTTCGCCGTGCCGTTACACGGCTTTCTCGAAATGTGTCACCCACACCCCTGGGGCGACCTCGCGGCGGCCTTGCTCGACGAACCCAAATCCTTGGTAGAGGGCGACTGCGGGAGCATTCAGCGTGCCCGTGGCGACACGCAAGCGCCGCGCATCTGGGTTCGCCGCCACGACGTGCGCCAGCAGTGCCCGCCCGATGCCGCGCCGAAAGAAGGCGGGCAGCACGATCAACCGCGACACCTCCACCACATCGCCCGCGCGCTCAGTCGCGACCGCCCCGGCCAGCACCTCCCCCACGAAATAGCCAGTGAAATGTTCATGGCTGGCGCGCAATTCAGCCAGCGACTCGGTCAGGGGGGGAATCTCCCATAAACCGATCATCGCCGCCTCGATAGCATAGGCTTCTTGCTGCATCGCCAGCAGGCGCGCGGCCAGCGCCTCATCGCGCAGATCAAGCGGGCGCATCACCCCAGCAGATGCATCGGCCACAGTCACCCCCTCGTTGCACCGCGCGCAGCGGCATCTTCCCGGCAACGCCAACGGACCGCCCCCGCAGCCAGATGGGCGTGTTTGCGGGGACGGTCCATATCACCATGCCAGGGTCACTCAGCGCCCCACCAGCGCCTTGGCGATCAGCAAGCGCTGCACCTCACTGGTGCCCTCGCCGATCTCGTTCACCTTCACATTGCGAAAGTAGCGCGAAACGGGGAAGTCATCCATGAAGCCATAGCCACCATGAATCTGCACGGCCTGATCTGCGGC